>NZ_SMYJ01000020.1:0-130677 GCF_009720285.1 Bradyrhizobium sp. BR2003 | reverse complement strand
CGGCATTCAGCAGGCTTATTGCAAGCTCTCCGGCGGAATTCTCGTATGAATAGCGCCAATCCCAACCGGCCGACAGATCGGCCCGCACGACGTCAATTTCCGCGCCGATGGCGATATCCGCATGCCAGCGAAACGATTCGTCAGGCCGCGGCGAGGTATGCGCCTTGATCCCGTGGGGGTGGAGCATTTCAAGAAGTTCTTCAAACGAAGATCCCGATCGTGTGGGAGGTACAGCGAGTACGTCTTCGACCATCAAATCCAACCATCGGATGTTTGCTGTTCGCGGATTGCCCGATCCATCAGGCCGGTTTTCCACTGTTGCGCCACACGCATAGACCGCATCACCCACACTAGCACAGCTTGGTGATTTCGGCTCGCGTGCCCTTTCTCACAATTCCTTCAATATCCGAAAACCGAACAGAATATCCGGATCGCGCAATCGAGCCGTGAAAGCTGACATTCGATCTAATCCGCTCGCCTGCATCGCACGAACGTTCCGATTCAATCCGTCGCGCCGACGCTCGAGAGCACCAGCGGATGCACAGCATCCGCGATCGATTGTCCTAGCCACAATCCGAACGGCTCCATCCGGAATGCGACGTCGTCCATGGACTCGTAGCCCATTTGGCCTAAATCGTCACAACCAACTCAAACGGGTTATGAAAGCATGCTTACAAGGATTACTTGCGTACTCGCGCTTACGGTTCTTTCGTCCATGCCTGCGCTGGCCGATGGTTGCGCAGATCACGTCCAGAGCACCGGCGTTCCCATGGTGACGGGCATGACGCACAAGACCTGGATGATCTTCCCGTCGGTCAATCCCGGTGCTGCCCTCGACAAGGTGTCCCGCGCCGTTCTGGCGGAGGGTTTTGTCGGTGTGAACGTCGACAAGAAACTCGCCACGCTGACCACCCAGCAGGAAACCACCGGATCCGGCCGGCCGCAAACGCTGCAGGTCGTCGTCCGCAAGGACGGCAAAGGCAGCCGCGTCGATGCGACCTTCAGCTTGCCGCCGGGACAGTTGGCTCCAGGTGTCGGCGACAACCTCTGCCGCGTCGTGAACGCAGCCGGCCAATGAGCTCCGCCCATCCGTGAAGCAGGCTGACGCGCGAATTGTAACCGGCCGCGCGTGTCCGGGTGTCGTCCGGTCCGGGACCGGGCGAGCCCATCCAGGTCGAGGGAATCGGGACGCAGGTGCCGGCCTGCGCCCACAGCAATGAAGCAGGAGATATGATGCATAGGGCTCGCGTTGTGAAAGTTGTTTTGATGGCCGCCGCCGGTGTCATGGTGTTTTCGGCCTCCGCCATTTCGGCTCCGCTGCAGCACGGTGCCGGCGTTGCGGCCGCGGCGCCGTCGTTGACCGAGAAGGTCTGGTGCCGTTACGGGCAGTGCTATGACAATGGCGGCGGCGCTGCCGTCGGCGGACTGGTTGGTGGCCTCATCGGCGGCGTCATCGCGGCCGGCGCGGCCAACGCGGCCGCGCAGCAGGAAGCTGCCGCGGCCCAGCAGCACGCGGCGTCCTGCGCCCAGCGCTATCGCTCGTACGACGCGGCGTCGAATACGTTCCAGGCAAAGGACGGCCGGCGGTATCCCTGCCAGTGAGACTGCAGCAGGCTTGCGACGCCGAGACGGGGAAGCGAAACCGCCGCTCCAGACAATAACCCTCGGCGCCGCGCTGAGTACGAATGGAGCTCCGGCCAGTGAGCCGGAGCTGGAGCGCCCCGGGAGCCGCAACGTGGCTTCTGCCGGCGAATTGGCCAGGACATCTGACTGAACAGGTTCCCGCTCTGCGCCTGGATGCGCGGACCCAAGGGCTACATCGGGAATCGCAGAGCGGGCGGCCCAGGGCGGCTTCTGACCCGATTGTTTTCTATGCTATCACGCGATCCATCGAAACTGCGCTCGTGGCAGGATCTGCCCGAACCTGCGAATCTGGATCTCGATGATGTTGTCGCTTCCCAAGACCAAAATACGCGTGCTGCTGCTGGAGGGCGTGAACGAATCCGCGGCCCGGATGTTCGAGGCGAACGGCTATACCGAGCTGCAACGTCTGCCCAAGGCGCTGGGGCCCAAAGAGCTCAGGCAGGCGCTGTCGGGCATCCATATGCTGGGAATTCGCTCGCGGACCCAGTTGACCGCGGACATCATGGAGGCCGCCGACCGATTGCTGGTTGTCGGCTGCTTTTCGGTCGGCACCAATCAGGTCGATCTCGACGCCGCGCGGAAGCTGGGAATCCCCGTCTTCAACGCGCCATACTCCAACACCCGCAGTGTGGCGGAGCTGACCATCGCCGAGATCGTGATGCTGTTCCGCCGGATCTTTCCGCGTTCGGTCTCCGCACATGCCGGCGGCTGGGACAAGTCCGCCGAAGGCAGCCGCGAGGTGCGCGGCAAGACGCTCGGCATCGTCGGCTACGGCAATATCGGCTCGCAGCTGTCGAACCTCGCCGAAGCCATGGGCATGCGCGTGATCTATTTCGATCACACCGACAAATTGCGTCACGGCAACACCGAGCCGGTCGACACGCTCGAAGCGTTGCTCGCAGCCAGCGACGTCGTTTCGCTGCATGTGCCGGAGACGCCGGCCACCGCCAACATGATCGGCGCCGCCCAGCTCCAGTTGATGAAGCCCGAGGCCTATCTGATCAACAACTCGCGCGGCACCGTGGTCGATCTCGATGCGCTGGCGGGCGCCCTGCGTGAGGGCCGGCTGGCGGGTGCCGCGGTCGACGTGTTTCCGGTCGAGCCGGTGTCGAACGAGGCGCGCTTCGTCTCGCCGCTGCAAGGTCTCCCCAACGTCATCCTCACGCCGCATGTCGGCGGTTCGACGGAGGAAGCGCAGGATCGCATCGGCGGCGAAGTTGCACGCAAGCTGATCGACTATTCCGATGTCGGGTCGACCTTCGGCGCGGTCAATTTTCCGCAGGTGCAATTGCCGGCGCGACCGACCGGCACCCGTTTCATCCATGTTCATCGCAACGTTCCCGGCGTCATGCGCCAGGTCAACGACGCGGTCTCCCGGCACGGGATCAACATCCTGGCGCAATATCTGCAGACCGATCCGGAAGTCGGCTATGTCGTGCTCGAGACCGACGTGGTCGGCGGCGAGGGCGAGGGACTGCTGGCCGATTTGAAGGCCATCGACGGCACGATCCGCGTGCGGGTGCTGTACGACCAGAATCGGCCGCAGGGGTGATCGACTTCGTCAATCAGCCGAGAACCCGAAGGGAACGCTCGAAGTCCTGAAATCGTCGGGAAGGATCTCGCGGCCGATCGGCGGCGCCGAGCGCGCCGCGCATCTTGGCCGATGACAGACCCGGCATGCGACGCCGATAGGCGTCGGCTCATCCGCGTTCGGCCCCTGTCCGTCGCGCGTGTAGATCAGCTGGCCCGCATGCTCGGCGGCGCAGCCGATCGCGATCGCCCGCTCGACGCGGATCGCGCCGAACGCGCCGCCGCCGGCGGTCACGGTGCGGGCGATCGAAAAGAACCGCTGCCCGTCGGGCAATTCCAGCCATTGCGTGACGATCTGGCGCGGCGTCTTGAAGATATCGTGCACCGACCACAGCGGGCATGCGCCGCCGTGCTTTGCAAACGGGAAGCCGGCGCCGTCGAGCAGCTTGGAAATGTTGCCGGCGGGATCGACCCGGATCAGGAAGAACGGGACCTTCTCGAGACCCGGCCGTTGCAAGGTCGTGACGCGGTGCGCGATCTGCTCGAAGCTGGTGCCGAATTGACGCGCCAGCGCCTCCAGGTCGTAGCGGCGCGCCTCGACCGCTTTCGCGAACACGGCATACGGCATGATGAGCGCGGCCGCGGCGTAGGCCGCGAGCGCACGACGGGCCAGCAACTCGGCGCTCTTGCTGCTGAACTTGCCGTCTTCCACCGCGGCGCTGATCTCGCCTTCAAGTTCCAGATAAGCAAGCTGCTTGGCAAGCTGAAAATTGAGGCCCGCGGTATCGAGCGAGTCCTCCAGCAGCAATTGTCTGCGATGCAGGTCCAGCCGCCTGATCGAACCCAGCATGACGTTCGGCGGCAGATAGCGGACCTGGAGTTTATGTCGCTCCCGAAGCCGCTCGATGAATCCGGCGGGCCCGGCCGGTTCGTGGACGAGCCGCTCGGCGGCATCGTCGAGGCTGGCAAAATTGTTGCGGCGCGCGGCGAGAAAGCGCCGGACCTCCGCGACGGGATCGTTGGCGTCAAAGTTCTCCTGGCCCGGTGACGCGATCGCCAGGTCCGGAGCTCGTCGCTCCGCAAGCGCCAGCTGCTCTTCGCGGTAGGCGGTGTAGAGGCGCAGGAACGCTTCGGTCATTCCGGGATAGCTGACCGCGAGGTCGCTGACCTCGAGCGCGGGGATGTCGATGTCGGCAAACATCGGTTCCTTCAAGATCGATTGCATGCGGGCGGTGTGATCGGCGCCGCCGTCGCCGGCGAGGTCGGCCAGATCGATCTTGTAGGTACGAGCGAGCCGCAGCAGCATGTCGGCCGTCACCGGGCGCTGATTGCGTTCCAGCAGCGCCACATAGGGGGCCGAGATTTCCAGATCGGCGGCCATGTCGGCTTGGGTCAGCCCGAGGTCGCGCCGCAGCCGGCGCAGGCGGGGGCCCATAAAAACGGAACGGGCGCTTGAGGTTACCATCGCCTTATCCAATTCTTGTAAGATTCTTACAATAATACATCGGTTTCTTGTAAGTTATGACAAGTTTTCCGCGCTAGGTCTAGCTCCCGATGACGCCGCGCGTCACAAACGGTGCAGTTATTTCGTCACCGAAGGGATCACGGACATGAACTTCCAACCGCGCGGGATCAGCGACCGGGCCATCCAGGGACCGGCTTCGTATCAGAGCGAGATCGAGGCGGCCGAAGCGCTGCTCAAGACCAAGGACACCTGGAACGGCGTCACCGCCGAAGCCGTGGCGCGGATGCGCCTGCAGAACCGCTTCAAGACCGGTCTGGATGTTGCCCGCTACACGGCTGCGCTGATGCGCGCCGACATGGCGGCCTATGACGCCGACAGCACCAAGTACACCCAGTCGCTCGGCTGCTGGCACGGCTTCATCGCCCAGCAGAAGCTGATCTCGGTCAAGAAGCACTTCGGCAATACCGACCGCCGTTATCTGTATCTGTCCGGCTGGATGATCGCGGCGCTGCGCTCCGAGTTCGGCCCGCTGCCCGACCAGTCGATGCACGAGAAGACCTCGGTGCCGGCCCTGATCGAGGAGCTCTACACCTTCCTGCGTCAGGCGGATTCGCGTGAGCTCAACGACATCTTCCGCGCGCTCGATGCGGCGCGCAAGGAAGGCGACAAGGCCAAGGAAAAGGCGCTGATCGAGAAGATCGACAACTTCCAGACCCACGTCGTGCCGGTCATCGCCGACATCGACGCCGGCTTCGGCAATGCCGAGGCGACCTATCTGCTCGCCAAGAAGATGATCGAGGCGGGCGCCTGCGCCCTGCAGATCGAGAACCAGGTCTCCGATGAGAAGCAGTGCGGCCACCAGGACGGCAAGGTGACCGTGCCGCACGAGGTGTTCATCGCGAAGATCCGCGCCTGCCGCCATGCTTTCCTCGAGCTCGGCGTCGAGGACGGCATCATCGTGACCCGCACCGACTCGCTTGGCGCCGGCCTGACCCAGCAGATCGCCGTGAGCCACAAGCCGGGCGACATCGGCGACCAGTACAACAGCTTCCTCGATTGCGAGGAAGTGACGGCCGCCAACGCGCGCAACGGCGACGTCATCATCAACCAGAACGGCAAGATGATGCGTCCGAAGCGTCTGCCCAGCAACCTCTACCAGTTCCGTCCCGGCACCGGTGCGGATCGCTGCGTGCTCGACTGCATCACCTCGCTGCAGAACGGCGCCGATCTGCTCTGGATCGAGACCGAGAAGCCGCATATCGAGCAGATCGCCAGCATGGTCGATCGCATCCGCAAGGTCATTCCGAACGCGAAGTTGGCCTACAACAACTCGCCGTCGTTCAACTGGACCCTCAACTTCCGTTGGCAGGTCTATGACGCGATGAAGGAAGCCGGCCAGGATGTCAGCAAGTACAACCGCGCCGAGCTGATGAAGGCGGAGTACGACGACACGCCGCTGGCGAAGGAAGCGGACGAGCGCATCCGTACCTTCCAGGCGGATTCGGCCAAGCGCGCCGGCATCTTCCACCACCTGATCACGCTGCCGACCTATCACACGGCTGCGCTGTCGACCGACAATCTCGCGAGGGAGTATTTCGGCGAGCAGGGCATGCTTGGATACGTCAAGAACGTGCAGCGTGCGGAAATCCGTCAAGGCATCGCCTGCGTCAAGCATCAGAACATGGCGGGCTCCGACATCGGCGACGATCACAAGGAGTACTTCGCCGGTGAGGCTGCCCTCAAGGCGGGCGGCGCCCACAACACGATGAACCAGTTCGGCTAATCGATCGAACGGATCATTTCGACTATCGGCTGGACGGCCCGGCGCGCGAGCAGCCTGGCCTGTCCGCCGGCGGCGGGGCGATTTTCGACCACGGTGACGCGGTCGAGATCGCCCCGTGACGTTTTTGGGCCCGCTTCCGCTCAAGCCCGCCTATTTGCAGAGGTTCGCGCGTTCCACGCGCGTGTGGTAATGCGTCGCTGCAATCTCGAGGCCACCTGATGAGTGTCGGGCACTACGCATCCGCCGTCACCAGCTCCGCCGTGATGGAACTGCTGAAGCCGTTCGATCCCCGTATCGTCGGAACGCTGCCGCTCGGCCTGGCCGTGCCCGGCAGCGACATTGATATCGTCTGCCATGCGTCCGACCCGAACGCATTCGCGGACATCGTTTGGGCTCACTATCGAGCGTGCGATGATTTCGTGCTCTTCCGATGGACTTCGGGGACGCGGCCGGTGATTGCCCGCTTCGTGTGCGACGGCTGGCCGTTCGAACTGTTCGGTGATCAACGTCCGGTGGAGCAGCAACGAGGCTGGATCCACCTCGAGGTCGAACGGCGGCTGCTTGCACTTGATCACGGACGGCTGCGGCGAGCCGTCAGCGAACTGAGGGCAGGCGGCCTCAAGACCGAGCCTGCGTTCGCTACCGTGCTCGGGATATCAGGCGATCCCTATCGCGGATTGCTCGAGCTCGCGGCCGAAACGGACGCCGAGTTACGCGCCCGGCTCGCGGCATGCGATTTCTGATCGCAAGATTCATGCGCCCGGAACGAGGTGGCCGACCGGCTGCCGCGCCAGCCGCCGGTGCTTGCGGCGCGACAGATAAAGCAGCAGACCGGTCACGGCGAACAGCGGCATCATGGCGGCGGCCAGCATGAAGGCGAGCTTGCCGGGCCATCCCAGGATGGCGCCGCGGTGGATGTCGAGCACGCTGGCGAGGACGCGTTCGCCAAACGTCTTGTCCGCGTAGCGATCCGATGAGATGACGCGGCCGGTGAGGGCATCGATACGGAATTCGTCACGCACGCTCTCGAGCGTCGAATCCCGCGGCCATGACCGCACGCGCACGGCCGTGCCCGCGCCGGCCGGCAGCGTCATGAGGGCCCTTCCGTAACTGTTGTTCTCCTGCTGCAGGAACGCCGACCAGACCTGATCGAAGGCAAGCGGCTTTGCCTCGGCCTTCCTTTCGGTCTTGGCTTCAGCCTTGCTCTCGGGAGTCGCGCCGCCGCGCGGCGGCTTGGACTGCATCGCCGCGGCCGTGGCCTGAGGCCGCGCGAACAGCCAGTCGGCGCCGGTCTTGTACCATTCGAACGAATACCACAAACCGGTCAGCGTCATCACCAGATAGACCGGCAGCACCCAGGTCCCGATCACGGCGTGCAGCGAGCGATGCAGTCCGCGGCCGCGCAGTCCCAGATTAGGCTTCAGCCATGTCTTCACGCTGCGCGCACGACGCGGCCAGCGCAGCACGAGGCCGGTGATCAGCATCACGATCAGGCAGATCGCGGCGGCGCCGGTGATCTTGCGCCCGATGCCATTGCCGTCGCCCGGCAACAGCAGCCAGCGATGCAGCTTCCGGACGGTTGCGAAGAAGTCCTCGCCGCGCGGCGAGCCGAGCACGTGCCCATCATAGGGGTCGACATAGACCGAGGACGGCCGCGTGCCGCCTTCGCTGCGGGCGAAACGGATGCGGGCCGCGGCCGATGGATCGCTCGACATCGTCACGGCCGAGACCCTGCCGAAATCGCCCGCCGCCGCCAGCCGTGCGATCAACTCGTCCGGCGTGAGCCGTCGGGCCGCACTGGCCTCGACGCGCATCATCTGACTGTTCAGGCTGGCCTCGATCTCGTCCTCAAAGGCCATCGTCACGCCGGTGAGGCCGACCACGGCCCACAGCAGCGCCAGCACAAGGCCGACCAGGGAATGGACCTGCAGCAGTGCAGCCTTGATCGGGAGCCAAACGTCACTCATCAGAATTTCACCGTCGCCGAGAGCGAGAAACGCCGCGCGTCGCCCATCGCGACCGTCAGGATGCTGTTGGCTGAAGGGTAGTAGACCGTGTCGAACAGGTTCTTGACGTTGAACTGGTAGATTACCGGGAACGACTGGACCTTGGTCTCGTAGGTCGCAAACAGGTCCGCGACCGTGTAGGCCGGCAGCACGAAGCTGTTCGCGGCATCGCCCGGCCGGTCGCCGACATAGCGCGCGCCGCCGCCGAGGCGAAGCCGGCCGGGCAGGGTAGTGCCGAAATCGTAGACGAGGAAGAGCGAGGCGGTGTTCAGCGCGACGTTCTGCAATTGCTTGCCGGCGAGCGTCGGATCCTCGGTGACCCGCGCATCGGTATAGCCATAGCTGCCGATCATGCTCCAGCTGTCAGTCAGACTGCCGGTGACGTCGAGTTCGACGCCGCGCGAGCGAACCTTGCCGGCGGTGCGGTACTCGACGATGCCAGTCGTGGGGTTGAGCTGCGAAACCAGCACGTTCTTCTTGTCGATGTCGTAGAGCGCAAGCGTGCCGGAAATCCGCTTGTTGAAGTCGAACTTGACGCCGGTCTCCCACTGGGTGCCCTCTTCGGGCGCGATGTTGGAGCCGATCACGACGCCGCCGGCGAGCGGCGCGATGCTCGAGGTCGGCTTCAGCGATTGCGTGTAGCTCGCATAGAGCGAGACCTGGTCGGTGAGCTTGAAGATGGCGCCGCCGAGCGGCAGCACCTTGTCGGCCGAGACATTGGTATTGGTGATGAACGGGCGGCCCTTGCCGGCGAGTTGGTCGTAATCCATGTAGCGCACGCCGCCGACCAGCGCGAAGCGCTCGGTCAGATGCAGCGTGTCCTGGAAGAACAGCGACCACTGGCCGAGCTTATCGGTCTGGGCGCTGTCGGCGGCGGACACCGTCGTCCCCGGCGTGATCAGCCCGTAGACCGGATTGTAGAAGTTGAAGCTCGGGGTCGCCTGCCGGATCAGGTTGTCGCGATAGATCGTGCCGTACTGGCCGTCGCCGCCGAACAGCACTTCGTTGCGCATATCGCCGAGCCAGACATTGCCCTGCAAATAGGAGGTGCCGTAGCTGGCATTGCTGAGCGAGCCCCAAGTACCGTCATTGCTGCGGGTCTCGACGCCGGTCTTGGCGTTGACGCCGGTGATGCGGAGCTGGTTGGCGCTGAAGGTCTCGGTGTTGTAGCTGTAGGCCGCGAACAGCTTCCAGTCCTGGTTCAGCCGGTGCTCGACCGACGCCTGCATCAGGTCGGAGGTGCCCCACATGTTGTTGAACGGCTCGTCGAGCCGGCGCGTCGCCGGGATCGCAAGCGGCGCCTTGGTCACGGAATCGAATGCGGTGCCGCGGTCGAACGGCGTGATGAACTCGCGGTGCTCGTAGTTGAGCTGGACGGTGGTGTTCTCGCCGTACCAGGCCAGCGACGGCGCGACCAGCATTTCGCGGTGACGCCCGAAATTGCGCCAGTAATCCTCGCTCACGCCATAGCCGATGAAGCGATAGGCGAGACCGCCATCGCCGATCGGGCCGGTGATGTCGACGGCGCCGTCGGCGCCGTTCTTGTTGTTGGCGTAGGTCGAGCCGAGCAGGGTCACCGAGCCGTGCTGATAGAGCTCGGGGCGCTTGCTGATCGTGTTGACGATGCCGCCGGGATCCATGATGCCATAGAGCAGCGACGCCGGGCCCTTCAGCACCTCGACGCTTTCGACCGCGGCGTTGAGGCTGCGGCCCTGCACCAGCGGCATGCCGTTGCGCATGATCGAGCCGTCGCGGTTGTCGCCGAAGCCACGGCGCATCACCGCATCCTGGGTGCCGGCCAGCGTATTGGCCTGGGTGACGCCGCTGACATTGGCCAGCGCGTCATCGAGGTTGCGCGGCAGCTGATCCTTCAGCACCTGCTCCGGCACGACGTTGACCGTCTGCGACGTGTCGAGCGGCGAGGCGCCGCTGCGCAGCGTGGTTGAGCTTGGGATCGCGCGATAGTGCAGCTTGGCTTCGTTCAGCACCGCGGCATTGGCTGCCGCGCGCTCCGATGGTGTCGGCGGCGCCGGCTGGGCATTGCGGCTGCGCCGCCGTGCCGCGGCGGCCGCCTGCGTTCGCTGCGCCGGCTTTGCCGCGGCTGCTGCCGGCTTGCGCTTCTGCGTCGGCTGGTCGACCGAAACAGGCGGCAACGGGACGCTCGATTGGGCGCTTGCCGGCGTTGCCGCGGAGGCGACATCGGCGAGCAGGAATACTGCGCCGATCAGCAGATGGGCGCGGCCATTGTCGGCGGCATTTCGACGGCCGCCGACAAGGCGGCCATCAGCATTCACAGGCACTCTTGGACTTCCGATTCACGCGCACTTGGTCACGCCGCGCCTCTAGCAGTCGGCGCGCGCGAAAAGAACCGGAGCAAACTTGAATCTCTCTAACCGGGAGGGATTTGAATCATTCTAAGACGGGACAGGGCCCGCGCGTGTGCGCGAGCCCTGAACCCCGTAACTTGCTTGTCGCGTCCGCGCGTCAAATGGCCGTAGGACCGTTGCCCGAGGCTGCAGCCGTCGTCCTGTCACATCTCAGGTGTATGGTTCGCGTACGCCGCGCGATGCGCCTCACGACATCGCCAGGCTGACCGGTGCCTTGCCGACCACTCCCGTGCTGACGCCGTCGCGAGCCATCGATTCGATCGTGCCCCAGTTCTCGCGAAAGATCCGCGCCGCCTCGTTGGCGCTTTCCGCGTGGATCGTCAGACTGCACGCGCGTCTCGTGCCGTTGCTGGCGAGCTGGAAGTAGAGAACATATCCAGACGATTCCGCACTCCGTGCGGCCAGCGGTGCCTGCTGCATGTAGGTTTTCCCCAAAGTGTTTTTGTTGCGCCACCCGCAGGCAGGATTTGACAGGGATGCGGCACCTTCGTGGTTCACAGCGCCGCAATCTGCACGATTGCGCATTTTGTTCGGCGGTGTTGCCGGGACTCAACAGGCGATGGAACCGATGACGCGCAATGGCTGCAACTCAGCCGCGATCACAATGTGGCTTCAACTGTTGTTTGATGACGGGTTGCCCTTCCTTGAGGGGGGAAGCCGCGGCGCGAACCTTCGCGGCGGTCACAATCGCGATGCCGCGCTGAGATCGAACGCCCTGCGGCGCATGATCTGCGCCCGCTCAAGGTAGCGTTCGCGACGACGCGGAAATCGATGCAGCGTCGGATCGCAGGTCGCGGGCGCAACGAAGCCGTCGCGCAAGGCTGACTCGTGGCGCCGCCGACCACCGGGAATTGCCATCTGTCCGCGCCGGGCCGGGGGCGGTGATCGTAAAGCCGCTTGCTGGCCTGTCCCGGGCGTGCTATTAGTCGAACGACCGTTCGGATTATTATTGACCGTCGATGAAAACGTCGGCGGCAGGCGATCGGTGAGGGAGACGGAACGATGAACATGATGACCGGCGCCTCGCCATGGGAACGGTTGATCCGGCCCGACCGGGTGCACGGATCGCTCTATACCGATCCCGAGATCTTCGAGGCCGAACTCAAGAACATCTGGTACCGGACCTGGGTCTATGTCGGGCACGAGAGCGAGGTGCCGAACGCCAACGACTACGTCGTCAAGTCGATCGGCCCGCAATCCGTGATCATGACGCGCGACGAGCAGGGCAATGTCAATCTGCTGCTCAATCGCTGTTCGCATCGCGGCAACCAGGTCTGCTCCTATGAACGCGGCAATGCCCGCTCCTTCACCTGTCCGTTCCACTCCTGGACCTTCGCCAATGACGGCCGCCTGGTCGGCTATGCCTTCCCGGACGGCTATGAGGGGCAGGACAAGTCGCAGCTCGCGCTTGGTCGGGTGACGCGCGTCGAGTCTTACCGCGGCTTCGTGTTCGGCTCGTTCGCAGCCGACGGCCCGACCCTGAAGGAGCATCTCGGCGGCGCCGCCGAGACCATCGATCGCCTGGTGCGCACCTCGCCGGAGGGCGAGGTCGAGATCACGGCGGGCTTCCTCAAGCATCGCGTCAAGGCGAACTGGAAGTTCATCCTGGAGAACGAGTGCGACGGCTATCACCCGGCCTTCGTGCACACCTCGATCTTCGGCGTCGCCGACAGCATGATCGGCAAGCTCTATGGCGGCGCCTCGACCGCGCTGACGCGCGATTACGGCAATGGCCACACCGAGATCGATCTGCGGCCGGAATTTCGCAAGCGCGATGCGCCGATGAGCTGGTTCGGCACCAGCGAGGACCGGCTGCCGGACTACACGGCGCGGATGAAGGCCGCCCATGGCGACACCGCGGCGCGGGAGATCATGATCGACGGCACGCCGCATGTGATGATCTTCCCGAACCTGTTCATCGCCGAGATCCAGATGTTCGTGATCCAGCCGCTCGGCGTCGACGACAGCGTGCAGCACGTCACCGCGTTGCAGTTCAAGGGCGCGCCCGATTTGAACCGAAGGCTGCGCCAGCAGACCATGGGCTCGGTCGGCCCGGCCGGCTTCCTGCTGGCGGACGATTCCGAAATGTACGAGCGCTGCCATCGCGGCGTGCTGGCGCGCAATCCGGAATGGATATTCCTCGGCCGCGGCGAGAAGCGCGAGCGGCGGGACGAACTCGGCTTCACGGTCGGTCACGTCACCGACGAGGTGCCGTCGCGCGGCATCTGGACGCATTATCGCAAGCTGATGGAGCCAAACTGATGCTGTCGCGCGAGAGCAGCGCCACGTTGATGAGCGCCATCACTGCCTTCCTCTATCGCGAGGCGCGGTTGCAGGACGAGCATCAATACGAGGCCTGGGAAAACCTCTGGACCGACGACGGCGTCTATTGGGTGCCGGCCAACGGCGCCGACATCGATCCGGAACGGCAGATGTCGATCATTTACGACAACCGCTCGCGGATCGCGCTGCGGGTCCGGCAGCTGATGACCGGCAAGCACTTCACCCAGACGCCGCAGTCGAACCTGCGCCGGCTGATCTCCAACATCGAATTGATGGACGAGCAGCCTGATGACGGCGACATCGCGGTCGCCAGCAACAGTCTCATTTTCGAATCGAGCCTGCGTGACGACACGCTGTGGGCGGCGCGCAATGAATACCGGCTGCGCCATGTCGATGGCGAATTGCGGATGGCCGCCAAGAAGGTCATCCTCGTCAACAACGACAAGGCAATCTACACGCTCTCTTTCCTGGTCTAGAGGAAGATTTCGCCATGATCGATGAGGGCCCCGTCCTGCTCGACATCACCGACGGCATCGCGCGGCTGCGGCTCAACCGCCCTGATGCGGCCAACGGCATGAGCGCCGAGCTGCTCCGCTCGCTGTGCGACGCCATCATGGTGTGTCACGGCCATCCGGATCTGCGTGTCGTGCTGCTGAGCGGCGAGGGCACCAATTTCTGCGCCGGCGGCGATGTCCGCGCCTTTGCCGCCAAAGGCGAGAAGCTGCCGGACTATATCCGGCAGGCCACCGCCTATCTGCAGAATGCGGTCACCGGTTTGCTGCGGCTGGAGGCGCCGGTCATATCATCGGTGCAGGGCTTTGCGGCGGGCGGCGGCGGCTTCGGTCTGGTCTGCGCCTCCGACATTGTGATCGCGGCGGAATCGGCAAAGTTTCTCGCCGGCGCGACGCGGGTGGCGATGGCGCCGGATGCCGGCGTCTCCGTCACGCTGTCGCGGCTGGTCGGCCTGCGGCGGGCGATGTCGATCCTGTTGACCAATCCGGTGATCCCGGCGTCGGAAGCGTTGCAGATGGGCATCGTCACCAAGGTCGTGCCCGATGCCGAGCTTGCCGAGGCATCGCTCGCGCTGGCGCGCGAGCTTGCGGCCGGCGCGCCGAAGGCGCTGGCGGCGACCAAGCGGCTGGTCTGGGCCGGCACCGGCACCAGCATCGAGCAGTGCCTGTCGGAAGAGGCGCGCACCGTCGCCGAACTCTCGGGGATGGCCGATGCACGCGAAGGCCTCGCCGCGGTGATCGAGCGGCGCCAGCCTGTATTCACGGGGCGCTGAGGTGGCGACCTTGCCATTCGGACGTCTCGATGGCCGCCGCGCCTTCGTCTCCGGCGGTGCGCGGGGCATCGGTGCTGCGATCGCGCGCAGCTTTGCCGGCGCGGGCGCGAGGGTCGTGATCGCCGATCTCGACGTCGCCGCGGCCTCCGAGCTGGCGCGCGAGACCGGCGCTGACGTTGCGGGATTAGACGTCAGCGACGCCACGGCGGTGCAGGCCGTGATGGCGCAGGACGGCCCATTCGACATTGTCGTCAACAATGCCGGCATCGATCAGCACGCCTTCTTCACCGATACCACGGCGGAAGATTGGGCGCGGCTGATCGCGGTCAATCTCACCTCGGTCCTGGCCTGCACCCACGCCGCGCTGCCGGCGATGCAGGCGGCGCGCTTTGGCCGCATCATCAACGTCACCTCGGAAGCGGCACGGCTCGGCTCAAAGGGCGGTGCGGTCTACTCCGCGGCCAAGGGCGGCGTGATCTCGTTCACCCGGAGTATCGCGCGGGAAAATGCACGCTATGGCATCACCGCGAACGCGATCGCGCCGGGACCGATCCGCACGCCGATGCTGGAGCAGGCCGTGGCCGAGGGCGGCGACAGGATCCTGCAGGCGATGACCGACGCAACGCTGCTCGGCCGCCTCGGCGAGCCGGAGGAGGTCGCGGCGGCTGCGCTGTTCCTGGCTTCCGACCAGGCCGCCTATATCACCGGCGAGACGCTCGGCGTTTCCGGCGGCATGGGCATCGGCGGCTGAAATGGGCAGCGCGGATGACGATATCGCAATCACGCCGGTCGATCGCGCGATCGAGCGCTTGCGCGCGATCTATCGCGGCTGGACCCGCGATACATCGGTGGCGCAGATGCGCGACGACTGGGACGCCGCCTTTGCCGGTTGCTCGGTGCCGGTGACGTGCCAGCCGGTCTCCGCCGGCGAGGTCGACGGCGAATGGCTCGTGCCGACATACGCACCGCGCGACAAGGTGATCCTCTATTTTCACGGCGGCGGTTTCCGCATCGGCTCGGTGGCGTCGCATCGCGACCTGGCCGCGCGGATTGCCGATGCATCCGGCTGCCGCGTGCTCTCGATCAATTACCGGCTGGCGCCGCAGCATCGCTTTCCGGCGGCGCTGGAGGATACGCTGATTGCCTATCGGTATTTGCGCGATCAGGGGCTGCATCCGGCGGATATCGCCTTCGCCGGGGATTCGGCCGGCGGCAACCTGGTGCTATGCACGATGCTGGCGGCGCGCGATCGCGGCCTGCCGCTCCCTGCCGCCGGCGCGCTGATGTCACCGTGGACCGATCTCACCGCGAGCGGCGCGAGCTATCAGAGCCGGGCCGAGGCCGATCCGATCCACCAGCGCGCCATGATCCTGGCCCTGACGAAGAACTATCTCGGCAAAGACGGCGATGTCAGCGATCCCTTCGCCTCGCCGCTATATGCCGATCTCTCCGGTCTGCCGCCGCTGCTGGTGCAGGTCGGCGACCGCGAGACCGTGCGCGACGATTCAACGGAACTGGCCGCACGGGCGAAGGCTGCCGGAGTCGACGTCGCGCTGCAGGTGTGGGACGGCATGATCCACGTCTTCCAGATGTTCCCGGAGATTCCGCAGGCGCGAGAGGCGGTCGCATCGCTGGCAGCTTTTTTGCGCAACCATCTTCACATCGGCCATCAGAGGGCGCCACAATGAACGTCATGACGTCGGATCCGTGCCAGCTCACTGAGACCGAATTCCACTTTTCGGAGCAGCCCAATCTGCCCGAGGAACTGCGCATGCTGCGCGAGCAGGTGCGCCGCTTTGTCGAGAAGGAAGTGGTGCCGCATGCCGAGGCGTGGGAGCGCGACGGCAAGATTCCGCGCGAGATCTATCGCCGCATGGGCGCGCTCGGCTTTCTCGGCATGCGCCATGCGGTCGAATATGGCGGCACCGACATGGGGCCGCTGGCCTCGATGGTGTTCGCCGAGGAGCTGGGGCGCTCCAGCTTCGGCGGCTTCACCTCGTCGATCCTCGTGCATACCGACATGTCGGCGGTGCACATCTCCTTGCGCGGCACGCCGGAACAGAAGCAGAAGTATTTGCCGGCGATCATCCGCGGCGAGACGGTCTGCTCGATCGCGGTGACCGAGCCCGACGCCGGCTCCGACGTCGCAGGCCTCAAGACGCGGGCGCGGCGCGACGGCGACTTCTGGGTGATCAACGGCGCAAAGATGTTCGTCACCAACGCGGTCTATGGCGACCTCCTGATCGTCGCCGCGCGCACCGACCCGCACGCCAAGGGCAGCCGCGGCATCTCGCTGTTCATCGTCGAGCGCAACACGCCGGGCATCACGGCGACCAAGCTAGACAAGCATGGCTGGCTCTGCTCGGACACCGCCGAGATAGCGTTCCAGGACGTGCGCGTGCCGGCGGAGAATCTGCTCGGCGAGGAGAACAAGGGCTTCTACGGCATCATGGAGACCTTCCAGAACGAGCGTATCTGCATCGGCGGCATCTGTGCCGGCGAGTCCGCCAAGGCGATCGAGCTGACGGCGAATTATGTGAAGACGCGGCAGGCGTTCGGCGGCCCGCTCTGGAAGCAGCAGGGCGTGCGGCTGAAGCTCGCCCAGCTTGCCGCAAAGGCGGCGGCGGCGCGGGCGCTGGCCTATCAGGCCGCCGAACTCGCGGCGGCCGGGCAGGATTGCCTGCGTGAGGTCTCGATGGTGAAGGCGCTGTCGCCCGAAGTGCTGCACGAGGTCGTGCACGGCTGCCTGCAACTGCATGGCGGCTCAGGCTTCATGCGCGGCACGCCGATCGAGCGCATGGTGCGCGACGCCCGCGTGCTGACGATCGGCGGCGGTGCCACCGAGGTGATGCTGGAAGAGGTCGCCAAGCGGATGTGAGGGGGCGGCTCTTCCCTCGCTCCGTTTCGGCAGGGCGATCGCATACGCGTCTTCGCCGGCCGCGCAGGAGCTTGGCCTCGTGGTTCGAGTCGCGCCGCAAGCGGCGCTCCTCACCATGAGGGTCCACCCCGACGGGGAGAGGTCGGATTGCGCCTGGCGACGCGACGCATCGCCCAGTGCAATCCGGTTGAGGGCTCTTTCTCTCTCGATGGACCGTAACCCCTCACCCGAGGAGCGGGCAGACTCACATCGCTATTTCGGGATAATAGAATAATACAGCTGATTTGCCCGACGTGTCAAGTTGCCCTGCCGGACGCCGAAACCTCCTTTGCATGGGGTTGTTTTCGATATTTTGGCCGCGCGCACCCGTGGTGATCGCAAGCGGGGTTTGCGGAAGCAGTCACTCCACCGGCTTGAAGCTGAGCGTCGCGGCATCGGCCTGCATGATCTGCAGCTTCTGGTTGGAGAAGCGCACGCCGGGACCGAAGCTGATCGGCGCCATCACGCCGGTCTCGACATTCTTGGTCTTCTCCAGCTCCGAGATGGTGCAGGCCCAGGTCGGCTGCTTGCCGCAGCGCTCGATTGCGGCAATCAAGACCTTCGCGGCGGCATAGCCGGTCATCGTGTAGCGGTTGATGCCCTTGAACTCGGCCTCCGACACCAGCGGCTTGGCCTTCTCGAGGAACGCCTTGCCGGCGGTGCCCGCGAACGGTTCGACATAGTCGACCGCGTAGATGCGGTCGCCGGCCGGACCCATCAGCTTCAACACCGGCTCGATACGGCCGGGCCAGAAGATGCCGGTCACCGGCTTGATGTTCAATTTCTCGAGCTCCTTTGTCATCGCGATGTTCTCGGCGATGATGCCGCCGGCCAGGAACACCTCGGCGCCGGAATCCTTCAGCTGCAACATGTCGGACGAGAAATCCTGCTGGCCCTTCTTGTAGTTGCCGCTGTAGACGACGTTCAACTTCTTGGCCTTGACCACGGAATCGAAGCCGTCGCGCACCGTGATGCCGTAATCGTCGTCCTGGGTGATCAGGCCCCATTTCTTGCCTGGGTTCTTGTCGGCGAGGAAGTTGACGAGGTGGATGATGCCTTCTTCGTAGGATTGGCCGACCACGAACACGTTCTTGCGCGGCGGCTCCCACAGGAATTTGACCGGCGCGACGTCGATCACCGTCGGGATGCCGGATTTCTCCAGCACCGGCATCACCGCGATCGACTGGCCCGAGCCGGAGATGCCGAGCATCGCGAAGACCTTGTCGACGTCGATCACCTTCTTGACGCCCTGGATGGTGCGCGCGGTGACGTAGCCGTCGTCCTCCAGCACATATTTGATCTTGCGGCCGTTGATGCCGCCGGCGGCATTTGCTTCGGCGATCGCGATCTTGTGGCCGATCGAGGCGGCGACGCCGAGCAGCGCCGGCGGGCCGGTCAGCGGCTCGACGTCGCCGATCAGGATCTCGCTGTCGGTGATCCCGGGATCGGCGGCAGCAGCGGGCCCGATCGCAAGACAGGCCGCGGAAAGCAGCAGCGAGGCCGCCGCCAGGTGTTTGATCATTGTCTCCTCCTCATGGTGATGCGTTTTTTGTTAGTAGCGCAGCGGCCAGTGCACCCAGGTCCGCCTGATGTCGTGCCAGGCGCCGACCAGCCCCCTCGGCTGGAAGCGCAGGAACAGGATGATGACGAGGCCGTAGAGCATGCTCTTCAGCTCCTGCGCGCCGGTCGCGAAGGTCGCGTCCATCTGTGCGCTGAACAGGCTGAAGACGAGCCGTGTCGCCTCCGGCAGCAGCACGATCAGGATGGTGCCGAGCACCGCGCCGAGCGCCGAGCCGAGCCCGCCGACGATCAGGATCGCCAGCGCCTCGATCGAGAGCAGGAACGGAAAGCCCTCGACGCTGACGAAGGAGAGATAGATGCCGTACAGCGCGCCGGCGATGCCGGTGATGAACGCCGAGGTGATGAAGGCGAACAGCTTGTAGGCGTGCAGGTTGATGCCCATGACGCGCGCCGCGGTGTCGTTGTCCCTGATCGCGACGAAGGCGCGGCCGACCCGGCTGCGGCGGATGTTGAGGGTGGCGAACAGCGTCAGCCCCGCGATGCCGAGGCAGAGATAGGTGAAGGCGGCATCGCCGTCGAAGCTGATGCCGAAGATCTCGGGCCGCTGCACCTGAATGCCGCGCGCGCCATTGGTGAGCCAGCGCATCTCCAGGATCACGGTGTTGATGATGAACGAGAAGGCGAGCGTGGTGATGGCGAGGTAAAGTCCCTTGAGCCGCAACGACGGCGCGCCGACGATCAGGCTCGCCAGCGCCGGCACCACGCCGGCGCCGAGGAAACCGACCAGCGGCGGCATGTGGTACTTCGAGACCAACACCGCATAGGCATAGGCGCCGGTGACGAGGAAGCCGACATGGCCGAGCGAGATCAGGCCGGTGTAGCCGGTCAGGATGTTGAGTCCGAGCGCGCCGGTCACCGTGATCAGGATGATCATCAGGAACGACAGCGCGTAGGAATTCAGAACATAGGGCGCTGCGATCAGCGCCAGCATCAGCACAGCCGACCATAGCCACACCGGCGGGGAATCGATCAGCGCAACCAGTTCGCCATAGCTCTGCTTGTAATCGCCGGTCCGCATCACACCCTCTCGATGTCGCGTTCGCCGAAGATGCCGAACGGGCGGATCATCAGCACGATGATGATCATGGCAAAGCCCGCGACCTCCTTGATGCCGGAGCCGACATAGCCGCCGGCCAGGTTTTCGGTGATGCCGATCAGGAGGCCGCCGAGGCCGGAGCCGAGCACGGCGTCGAGGCCGCCCAGGATGGTGGCCGGAAACGCCTTCAGCCCAAGCTGGAACATCGCCGGCGATAGATCATAAGACAGCGCAAAGAACACGCCGCCGATGCCGGCGATCACCGAAGAGGCGGCCCAGGCCAGCGCATGAACTCTTGTTGCGCTGATGCCCATCAACAGCGCGGTGCGGTCGTCGGCCGCGACCGCGCGCATCGCAACCCCGACCTTGCTGTAGCGGAAGAACGCCCAGATCCCGGCGAGCAGCAGAAGCAGCGTCGCGATCACGGCAATCTGCCCGGTGCGCACGCCGATGCCGCCGAGATGCACGATGCCGCGGCCCATGCCGATATCGAGGCCGTGCGGGTAGGCGTCCCAGATGAAGTTGATGGCCGAGCGCAGGATCACGGCGAGCCCGATCGTCACCATCACGGTGGCGAATACCGGCTCGCCCAGCATCGGCCGCATCACGAGGCGCTCGATGATCAGGCCGAGCAGGACAGCGGCGAGAATCGCGCCCACCGCGACGACGAACACATTGCCGCTGACCGTGGTCGAGATCGTCCAGGCGATATAGGCGGTGATCATGGTCATTTCGCCCTGGGCGAAATTGACCAGCCCGGTCGACTTGTAGATCACGGCGAAGCCCATCGCGATCAGGCCGTAGATCGCGCCGATCGCGAGCCCCGAGATCAGCAGCTGGATCAGATACTGCATTCAGCCCTCCGCCCGGTAGATGATGGCGAGCTCGCGGGCGAACTTCTTCTCTATCATGGCGCGGCGTACCTTCTGCGTGGCGGTCAGCTCGCCGTCGTCATGGTCGAGCTCCTTTTCCAGGATGGCGAACCGCCTGATGTTCTCGACCCGGGCGAACCGCTTGTTGGTCTCGTTGACGACGCGCTCGACCAGCTCATTCACTTCGGGAAGCTGCGACAGCGATTTGTAGTTGGTGTAAGCGAGCGCCCGGTCGCGTGCCCAACGGCCGACATTGTCGTAGTCGACCTGGATGATGGCGCCGAGATACTTCTTGGCCTCGCCGACCACGATCGCTTCCTTGATGAACTCGGAATCCTTCAGTGCGTTCTCGATCTCGGACGGCGCGATGTTCTTGCCGCCGGCGGTGATGATGATCGCCTTCTTACGGTCGACCACGGCGATCTCGCCATTGTCCAATATCTCGATAATGTCGCCGGTGCGCAGCCAGCCGCCTTGTTCCAGCGAGGCGGTCGAGGCTTTCTCGTCGAGGAAGTAACCTTTGAAGACGCCCGGGTTGCGCAGCAGGATCTCGCCGTCGGTATCACACTTCCATTCCGTCTGCGGCAGCGGCACGCCGCAGCCGCCGATCCGGTGATGGCTTTCGGTCTGGATGAAGGCGACGCCGCCGCTTTCGGTGAGCCCATAGCCCTGCGACACCGGCCGGCCGATGATGTCGAAGAAGCGCAGCGTCTCCGGCGAGATCGAGGCGCCGGCGCAGAGCCGGTGCCGGCTGTAGGCGAAGCCGAGATGGCGCTGCAAATTGCGGAACATCAGGAGATAGAGCAGCCCGTAGGCGGCGCGATCGAGCCAATTGTCGTTGCCGGCCTGCCGGCGGTCGGACAGCGTGCGGCCCCAGGCGAGGCAGGCTCTGGTGAAGCTCTGGCGCAGCCGACCGCTCTCGCCGAGGCGGAACAGAAAGCCCTGCTGAAGCTTCTCGTAGATGCGGGGCACGCCGACAAAGAAGGTCGGGGCGATCTCGCGGATGTTGATTGCGACCGTGTCGATCGATTCGGCGAACGAGACGGTGCCGCCGAGTACGAGATGCGTCACGGTGCCGTAGCAGCGCTCGGCGACGTGGCACAGCGGCAGATAGCTCACCGCCTCGAACGGCTTGTCGGCGATGCCGACGGTCCTGGCGTAGGCATAGGCGGCGTAGACGAGATTGCGATGGGTCAGCATCGCGCCCTTGGGCGGACCTGTCGTGCCCGAGGTGTAGACGAGGATGCAGACGTCGTCGGGCGCGCCCTGGCTGATCAGGCGGTCGAGCGTGGCGTCGGCCTCCGGGTTCTGCTGGGCGTAGGTCTTGCCGCGCTCGCACAATGCGGCGAACGACATCAGCTCCGATTGCCGGTAATGCCGCAGGCCCTTCATGTCGATGCAGACGATGGCTTCCAGATCCGGCAGGCCGTCATTGCCCGCCATCGCATCCAGCACCTTGTCGGTCTGCTCCTGGTCGCCGGTGACGACGATGCGGGCGCCCGAATGCTTGACGATATATTGCAGCTCGACCCAGGGATTGGTCGGATAGATGCCGACCGCCACCGCGCCGATCATCTGCGCACCAAGATCGGCATAAAACCATTCCGGCGTGTTCTCGCCGGCGATGGCGATCCGGTCGCCCGGCTTGATGCCGAGCGAGAGCAGGCCGAGCGCCACCGCGCGCGCGGTGTCGTAATAGTGCCGCCACGAATAGGGATTCCAGATGCCGTAGTCCTTCTCGCGCAGCGCCAGCGCCTCGCCGTGCATCGCGGCGCGCTGCCGCAGCAATTGCGGGATGGTGATGGCGGCATCCGCAAGCGCGGCTTGGAATGCGTCGGCGCAGGTTGCCGGCGGATTCCGCGGCGTGCTCGCTTGCAGCGGCGGATGAGCGGTGCGCAGGCTGTCCAGCGTCGACATCACGCGCCTGCCTTTGCCATCGCGTCAGTGCGCTGGCCGCCGAGATAGGCCTCCGCGACCGCCGGATCGCGCCTGATCTCACCGGGCGTGCCTTCGGCTATCTTGCGGCCGAAATTGAGAACATGCACGCGGTCGGAGATGTCCATTACGATGCGCATCTCGTGCTCGATCATCACGACGGTGATGCCGAGCTCGTCGCGGATGTCGAGCACGAAGCGCGCGATGTCCTCGGTCTCCTCCTGGTTCATGCCGGAGACCATCTCGTCGAGCAGCAACAGCTTCGGCTCGCAGGCGAGCGCGCGGGCGAGCTCGACGCGCTTTTGCTGGCCGTAGGACAGCGTGCCGACCACGGCGTCCCTGATATGCTCGATCTCAAGGAATTCGATGATGTATTCGACACGCTGCCGTGCCGCGATCTCTTCCTTGCGAGTACGCCCGTAAAACCACATCGCATCGAGCACGGTCGAGCGCAGATGGGCGTGGCGGCCGGTCAGGATGTTCTCGACCACGGTGCCGTGCTTGAACAGCGCGAGATTCTGGAAGGTGCGGCCGATGCCGACCGCGGCGAATTTCCACGGCGAGATCGTCGAGAGGTCGATGCCGTCGAAACTCATGCGGCCGCCGCTCGGCCGCAGCACGCCCGAGATCATGTTGAACAGCGTGGTCTTGCCGGCGCCGTTCGGACCGATCACGCTGCAGATCTCGCCGGGCTCGACGCGCAGGCTGACATCGGCGACGGCCTGCAGGCCGCCGAAGCGCTTTGACAGGTTCTCGACTGTGAGCAGCGCGGTCACGACAGCCACCGCTTGCGGCGCTTGTAATGTTTGACGTCGCGCAGGCTCTTGCGGCCGGCGGAGGAGACGCCGAGATAGAATTCCTGGACGTCCTCGTTGGCGGTGAGCCTCGCTGCCGTGCCGTCGAGCACGACGCGGCCGGTCTCCAGGATGTAGCCGTAGTCGGAGATATCGAGTGCGCGCTGCGCGTTCTGCTCGACCAGCAGCACCGTCATCTTCAGTTCGTCGCGCAGCCGGACGATCACCTCATAGATGCGGTCGATGATCAGCGGCGCGAGGCCGAGCGACGGCTCGTCGAGCGCCAGCAGCACGGGATCGGTCATCAGCGCCCGGCCGATCGCGAGCATCTGCTGCTCGCCGCCGGACATGTAGCCGGCGATATGGTCGCGCCGCTCATATAGCCGCGGAAATAGCGCAAACACCTTGTCGCGGCGCTCGCGCGCCTCGGCGCTGGTCCTGGTGTAGCCGCCCATTTGCAGGTTCTCGTCGATGGTCAGTGCCGCGAACACGCGGCGGCCCTCCGGCACCTGCACGATGCCGCGGCGGACCAGTTCGTCCGGCGCAAGGCGATGCACCTCGTCATTGCGGAAGCGGATGCTGCCGTTCTCGATCACGCCTTCCTCGGTATAGAGGATGCCGGACATCGCTTTCAGCAGCGTCGATTTGCCGGCGCCGTTGGAGCCGAGCAGGGCGACGATGCTGCCCTCGGGCACCGCGATCGAGACGTCGCGGATCGCCTCGATCGCATTGTCGTAGACGATCCGGATGTTGCGGAAGTCGAGCAGGCAATCCTGCGCCGGCATGGCCTCTGGCGCTGCTTGCGGCATCGGATGCGGGATGGTCGTCGGCATCACGCTCAGACCCGGCCGGCCGACAAGCGCGGACGCGCGGCGAGGATGGCATCGGTGACGAGCTTCGCGGTCTCGGCGCAGGCCTGGGTGCCGCCATTGCCATATTGCTTCACCGCGTCGCCGACGCACCAGAGGCCCTCGATGCCGGTCTCGCGCGGCAGATCGTAGCCGGCGCAGCTGCGCTGCGCCGGCCAGTCGTCGCGCATCACCCGGACCGAGAGGATTTTTGCCTGGTCGAAATTCGCGAACTGCTCGCGAAGATCCTCGAGCGCGAGCGCGACCTCTGCGTGGGAGTCGAAATCGCCGAGCGCGGGCACCGGAACCGCGTAGGCGACATAGAGATGCCAGCCTGATGGAGCGAGCTCCGGACAGGTGGCGCTGAGGTTCGCCATGTTGCAGAGTCGGCGCGTCTTGCCGAAGGTGACGATGCCGGGATGATTGATCAGCGGCTCGCGACTCGCGACATTGATGACGATGTTGGCGGCCGGGTGCAGGTCGTTCTTCACCTTGGCGATGTAATCTGCCAGGAACGCCTCGCTGCCGGCAAGCGCGACGGTGGCCTTCGGTCCCGCATTGCTGATAACGAGATCGGTGTCGATCCGCACCGGCTCGCCGTTCCTGAGCACGGTGACGCCTTCAACCTTGCCGTTGGCGGTGTGGATCGTCGTCGCCAGCGTTCCGAGCCAGATGTCGCCATTGCGCCTGACAGCGTTGCCGAGACTGTTCCAGACGCCGATCGTGCCCTGCGGGCAGAAGCCGAACTTCTTGAAGGCGCCCTTGCTGGTGAAATAAGTGAGGAAGGCGCGGGCTGGCAGTTCGGCGGCGTTGCAGGCGAAGATCGCCGCGCAGAGATTGCGGAACAGCGCGTGCACCGTGGCATTGCTGGTGTAGCCCTTCAGCCAGTCTTCGGTCGATTGCCGCCCGTCAGGCAGATTGCCGGAGCGGGCGTCGGCGAATTTCTCCAGGATGCGCGAGGCTTGCTTGGTCAGTTGGCCGAGCAGCAGCGACCAGCCGCCGCGGCCGACATCGATCACCTTGCCGTCGATGAAGAACGAGCTCGCGGGCTCCGGCGCGCGGATGTCGAGCGGGGCGCCGACGGTGTGGAAGGTTTCCTCGAACACGCCACCGAACTCGATCGCGATCGCCCCGATATTGACCTTGAAGCCGTCGATCTCCTCGGTCGAGGCGCGGCCACCGAGCCGGTCCTTGTCGTCGACGACGAGCGTATGCAGCCCGCCATGGGCAAGGCGCGCCGCGGCGCACAGCCCGCCGGCACCGGCTCCGATCACGACAGCATCGATCCTCTGAGAATCCACGCACAACCTCCCGCGATGCCGCCGGGTTGGTCCCGGCGTGCGCAATCCGCTTGCTTGATGGACGGCAGTCTAATATAATCCGACCGGTCGTTCAAATTATTTTTTGACGCAGGTCGCATCATCAAGGGCGATCGAAGAGTTCTGGTGGAAGGTGCCCGCAAAGGGGAGGAGAGCGTGCGGCTGCGGTAGTATAGAGAGACGGCAGTCGCCCGATTCCGGCGGCGCCGATGGTGCACGAGAGAGACGGCAATGGCGCGGACGCGCTCAGAGAATTACGACGAGATTCAGCGGAACATTCTCACCACCGCCTGCGGCCTGTTCGCGCGGCAGGGCTATATGCGTGCCTCGATCGCCGACCTTGCGGATGCCTGCAAGCTGTCGCGGGGCGCGCTGTACCATTATTTCGATTCCAAGGAAGCGATCCTGTTCGCGATCCTCGACGCCCATATCCGAGAGATGATCACCGACGTCGAGGCCGCGATGGCCGCAAAGGCGACGACGCTGGAGCGGTTCCGCGCCGCGATCCAGGCCATCGTCGCGCTGAATGCGCGTTCGAGCGACGAGCAGCGCGTGATCCTCAACGACCTCTCGTTCCTCGGCGAGACCGAGCAGGATGCGATCAAGGCGCTGGAGCGTCAGCTCGTCGACACGGTCTCGGATCTTCTGGTCAAGCTCGACAAGGAAGGCAAGATCGTCAAGCGGACCAAGAAAATCTACAGCATGATGCTGTTCGGCATCCTGAACTTCAGCCACACCTGGTACGATCCGAAGGGCGGGATCGATCCAGGGGAGTTCGCCGACATGGTGGTGGACCTGTTCCTGTACGGCTTCACCATGCCGGTGCCGGCAAAGGACGCCGCGCGGCCGCTGCGCCAGCGCGCCTGAGGCCGACGCGGCGCGCTTCGCGGCTGCGCGCCGATGATATCTCTCGCAGCGAGGCATCTCTCGCATCGATTATTCCTCATCTCATCTGCACATCATCGTGAAGGCCGAGACGTTGTCCCGCGCGTAACGAGCGCGCGGCGCACTGCGTAGTTCTGCTCACGAACGCCGCAACAGCGGCCGATGATGGCATCGCAGCGAGGGAAGAAACATCCGCATGAATCTGTCGTTCAACATCGCCGAACAGGGCGAGGGGTCTTATCGAGCGCTCGCGATCCTGCGCTGGGTTATGGTCGTGATCTTCGTGTCGTTCGGCATGCAGAAATTCACGCTGCAATCGGCGCAAGGCATCGCGCAGTTCATCAGCAACAGCCCGTTCATCTCGTGGCTGTCGGTGTTCGGTCTCCGGGGCGAGGCCTATGTGCTCGGGGTAGCCGAGTTCGGCATTGCGGTGCTGCTCGCCGCCGGCGCGTTCAGCCCGCTTCTCTCGGCGATCGGCGCGCTGATGGGCGTCATCACCTTCGCGGTGACGTGGTCGTTCTTCTTCACGACGCCCGGGGTGGTCAAATGGAGCCTGTCGACCGATCCGATGGCCTGGAACCTGGCCGGCGAGTTTCTGTTCAAGGACATCGTGCTGCTGTGCGTGTGTCTCGTGCTGCTGTTGGCGTCGTTGCCGCGGTCGATCGTCCGCTTGCGCGCCACATAGGTCTCGCGCGGCGCGATCGATGGTTAATCGATGCTTAACGAGGCATCGCGCGCATCCGGCATCCGGAACAGGACAAAACGTCGCGGACGACCGTGTCTTGAAAATCGAATCCAATCGGCTTATGCAACCTTCGATTGACGAATTGTTGCTAGGAAGAAACGTCCCCGGTTGGGAGCGGAATGTGACGAAGTCAGAAATATCCTTGGTCCGATCGGCAAGCGCCGGTCTTGCCTTTTCGTCGAAGCCCACTCCCGTCATTTTCAAACGTCCCGCATTTTTTTGTTCGATTGCAGTTCCCGCACCGTGGCTGGAGTGGGAGGGCGGTCGCGATCGCGGCTTCCGGAAGTGACCACCGGAACAGCGATCGGGCCGCCCCTTCCCGGCCGGGATGGTAACGGCGCAAGACGCGTAATCGTGAATTCGGACGCATCGGTTCCACCGCTAGGATCGTGATGTCGCCATCTCGCGATGGTGAACAGACTTGCCCGCGGGTCACATCGCAACATCGTCCTGATTTCGTTCTTCATGAGACAATGGCTCTCCGTCCGGATCGCGGCCGTCCTGCTCGTCGTCGCTGTTAGCGCGCTTGGGATCGCGCGTGCCGATTCCGACATGGATGCGCAGATCGGGGATATCGTCACGACGGAACTCGCGCCGACCGCGACTGCGGCCGACCCGGGCGGCCTCGCCGTGGCGGTCTATGCCGGCGGCCGAGTCGCCTTCTTCAACTACGGTTTCGCTGACGCAGCGGCGAAGCGACCGGTCACCCCGGACACGCTGTTCAACCTCGCCTCGTTGCGTAAGCTGTTCGAGGCGACGCTGGTCGCGCTCGGCACGGAGCGTGGTGAATTGCGGCTGGACGATCCCGTCAAGAAATATCTGCCCGAGTTGCATGGCGACTACGTCAGCCGCATCACCATCGGCGAGCTCGTCAATCACACGTCAGGCCTGCTGCTGCCGACCGACCATCCGCCATGGCCGGTCGGCACCTTCAGCCGCGATCAGTTCATCGCGATGCTCAATGCATGGACTCCACCGGCAGGCGAACAGCCGGGCAAGCAGCGCATCTACAGCCATGCCGGCTATGTGCTGCTGCAACTGGTGCTGGAGCGGCGCTATGACATGCCGATCGCGACGTTGATCGGAAGTCGTATCCTCAAGCCCCTCGGCATGACGTCGACCTTCGTTCCGGACCGCAGCGAGGACAACCGCGCGACGATGGCGCCCGAGATGATGCAGCGTGTGGTTCAGGGCTACTCCCACGACGGCACGGTGATCGGTCTGCCGGGCAATCAGCAGCGCTACTATGATTTTCCAGGCACGGGCCAGATGTTCTCAACAGCGCGCGATCTCGGCACATTGCTGGGCGCCTGCCTCGACGGCGCGGTGATCGATCCCGAATTGCGCGCGGCGTTGCAGATGACCGAACATGAAAGCTTTCGCGTCGACGAAAAGTTCGGCCAGGCGATGGCGTGGGAGCATGTGCGGCTGGACGGCGTCACCGTGATCGACAAGCCGGGCGGTCTCAATAACGCCTCAGCCTATGTCGGGCTGGTGCCGGCGCGCAGGCTCGGCATCGTGCTGCTCGCCAATCGCGGCGACTATCCGCACGAGATCGCCCGCTACAGAATTTTGCCGGCGCTCGCGCGACTTTAATCGCCGGACATGCCGGTCCAATGACATGGCCTGCGCGGCAGGGCAGGGGATGCATGCAAAAATCGCGATGGCGCGGAACCATGATCGGCTGTATAAGCCGGTAGCTTCTTCTCCATTCGAAGAGGCTGATATGACCGATCTGTATCCTGATTTGCACAATTGGCTTTCGCAACAGCCCCATGGGTTGCGAACCTTCAGGACCTTCCAGCAAAAACTCGAGATCCTCAGCAGGGACGACCCGGAGCAATGCGGCGTTTGCCGGTTGCTGAGCGGTCTCGTCGGCAACTACGTCGAAACTTTCGACGAGGAGCCGGTGCCCGTCGCGGTCGCCGACCGCGCCTATGGCCGGCTGCTCGATCTCGTCGCAAGCCTTGATCTCGAGGGAAATCCCGACCGGCGCCTGGCGGACATCAACCGCGTCGCGTCCTGCGATCTGCTGAATTGATCGCGGCAGCTTAGCGCAGCGTCGTCGCGAGCTCGCGATAGAGCGCGGCGTAGCGGCCGGCGCGATTGTGCCAGGAGACATCGGTGGCCATGCCGGCCTGTTGCAGCCGGCGCCAGGTCACCTTGTCGTTGAACAGCAGGTTTGCCTTGCGCAAGCCGTGGGCGAGCGCATCCGAGGTGACGGGTGCGAACTTGACGCCGGTCGGCGCATCGCCGGTGATCGCGACTTCGTCGAAGTCGAGCACGGTGTCGGCAAGGCCGCCGACATTGGCGACAACAGGAACCGCGCCGTAGCGCAGCGCGCACAGCTGGGTGAGGCCGCACGGCTCGAAGCGCGACGGCACCGCGAGCGCGTCGGCGCCGGCCTGGATCAGATGCGCCAGCGCCTCGTCATAACCGATCACAACCGCGATCCGTCCGGGATTGTCGCGCGCCATGGCGGCGTAGCGATCCTGCAGGTCGCGATCGCCGCTGCCGAGCAGCGCGAGCTGAATGCCTTCGCCGAGCAGCGTCGGGATGTTCTCGAGCAGCAGGTCGAGGCCCTTCTGCCATGACAGCCGGCTGATGACGCCGAGCAGCATCGCATCCGGCGCGGGATCAAGCCCGAAGCGCCGCTGCAGCGCCGCCTTGTTCACCGCGCGCTCCGCCGGTTGCTCGGCGCTGAAGCGCGCCGCGATGTCGGGATCAGTGGCCGGATTCCACACTGATATGTCGATGCCGTTGAGGATGCCGCTCAGCACGTCGGCGCGTTCGCGCAGGAGGCCGCCGAGCCCCATGCCGCCCTCGTCGCTTTGAATCTCCCGCGCATAGGTCGGCGACACCGTGGTGATGCGGTCGGCGAATTGCAGGCCAGCCTTCAACAGGCTGATGGTGCCGTAATATTCGACGCCGTGCAGCGCGTAGGATTCGCCCGGCAGGCCGAACGCGGCAAGCATGTCCGGCGAGAACTGGCCTTGATAGGCGAGGTTGTGCACGGTCATCACCGTGCCCGGCCGCGGTTGCCCGGCGTAATGCAGGAGGGCCGGTGCGAGGCCCGCCTGCCAGTCATGCGCATGCACGATGTCCGGGACGAAGGAGGTGATCGCGCCCTGGCCGATCTCCGCCGCCATCCGCGACAGCGCGGCAAAGCGGATGCCGTTGTCCGGCCAGTCGCGTCCGTCCGGACCGACATAGGGATTGCCGGGCCGCGCATAGAGATGCGGCGCGTCCAGCGCGAACAGATCGAGACCGTCATGCGTGCCGCCGAGCACGCGGATCGGCCCGCCGTAGAATTCCGGCCAGTGCAGCAGCGTCTCCGCCGAAGCCAGCGCCTTGAGCACGTCGGGATAGCCGGGCACCAGCGTCCGCGTCGTGACGCCGTGTTGCTTCAGCGCCGCCGGCAGCGCGCCGACCACGTCGGCAAGGCCGCCGGTCTTGACGATCGGGTAGACTTCCGAGGCGACTGCGAGGACGCGGATGGGCGTCATGTCCCCAGCCTGTCGATCATCGACTGCGTGATCAGCGTGATTCCGTTCTCGGTGGTGCGGAAGCGCTTGCCGTCGAACTCGGGATCCTCGCCGACCACGAGCCCTTCCGGAATCCGCACCCCGCGATCGATCACGACGTTTCTGAGCCGTGCGCCGCGGCCGACATTGACATAGGGCATGATCACCGCATTCTCGACATTGGCGTAGGAATTGACGTGCACGCCGGTGAACAGCAACGACCGCCGCAGCGACGCGCCCGAGATGATGCAGGCGCCCGAGACCAGCGAGGTCACCGCCTGGCCGCGCCGTCCGTCCTCGTCATGCACGAACTTGGCGGGCGGCGTGATCTCGGCATAGGTCCAGATCGGCCATGATCGATCGTAGAGGTCGAGCTCGGGCACCACGTCGGTGAGATCGATGTTGGCCCCCCAATAGGCATCGATGGTGCCAGCATCGCGCCAGTAGGAGCGCGGATCGTCGCCGGAGCGGACGCAGGAATCGTTGAACTGATGCGCGATCGCCCGGCCGTGCTTGACGATATAGGGGATGATGTCCTTGCCGAAATCGTGGGCCGAGTTCGGGTCAGCGGCATCGCGGCGCAATTCGTCGAACAGGAACTCCGAATTGAAGACATAGATGCCCATGCTGGCCAGCGACTTGTCGGGCTTGCCGGGCATTGGCGGCGGATCGGCCGGCTTCTCGAGGAAGGACTGGATCAAGCCGGTCTCGTCGATATGCATGATGCCGAAGGCGCTGGATTCAGCCCGCGGCATTTCAAGGCAGCCGACCGTGACATCGGCGCCGCTTTCGACATGCTGCTTCAGCATGATCTCATAATCCATCTTGTAGACGTGGTCGCCGGCGAGCACCAGGATGTACTTGGTGCCGTGCGCCTCGATGATGTCGATGTTCTGGTAGACCGCGTCGGCCGTGCCGACATACCACATCGTTTCGGAGACGCGCTGGCTTGCGGGCAGGATGTCGAAACTCTCGTTTCGCTCCGGCCGGAAGAAGTTCCAGCCCCCTTGCAGATGCCGGATCAGGCTGTGCGCCTTGTACTGGGTCGCCACCGCGATGCGGCGGATGCCGGAGTTCACTGCATTGGACAGCGCGAAATCGATGATGCGCGACTTGCCGCCGAAATACACCGCGGGCTTGGCACGCTTGTCGGTGAGCTCCTGAAGCCTGCTGCCGCGTCCGCCGGCCAGCACGAAAGCGAGGGCGTGACGCGACAAGGGTTCATTTCCGACTGATCTCATGGTCATCCTCCCAGGACTTCAGGCTGGCCCCGCTACCTTCTCTTGTCCGGAAGGCCTGATCGGGCGCCAACGGGGCCGATTGGGAACGTAGCAAGTGCATCCCGGTTGAGCAAAGCGGATGGCGAGCTTTCGTTCCCCGAACCCGGTCTCGCGAAGATCGGGGTTGCGGGCCGGTTAAAGCTATTGACGAGGCGCGATTTCGGCCTAGAGCAAGCCTGCGCGTTTCCTGCCGAGGCCAGCATTCCATGACACTTGCTTCCGTCACACCCCAGAACATCCGCGCAACGCTGCTGCTGCGCCGGGAGATCGCGCTGCTCGACGTCAGGCATGAAGCGGTATTCGCCACCGGCCATCCGCTCTTCGCCGCCAACATGGCGGCCGGCCGGATCGCGTTGGAAGCCGAGCTGCGACTGCCGCGCAAGGACGTGCCGATCGTCCTTTATGACGATGGCGATGGACTGGTCGCGGCCGCGGCCGACCAGTTGCGGGCGCTGGGCTATAGCGACGTTGCTGCGCTTGCGGGCGGCTTGCAGGGCTGGAAGGCGGCCGGTTACGAGGTGTTCGAGGACGTCAATTCCTACGCCAAGGCGTTCGGCGAGCTGGTCGAGTCGCGCAGGCACACGCCGTCGCTGAGCGCCGACGAGGTCGCCGCGCTGATCTCGGACAAGGCCAACATCGCGATCCTCGACGTCCGCCGCTTCGACGAATATGCCACCATGAACATCCCGGGTTCGGTCAGCGTACCCGGCGCCGAGCTGGTGCTGCGCGCCGGCGGCGCGGCGCCGGATCCCGACACCACCATCATCGTCAACTGCGCCGGCCGCACCCGCTCGATCATCGGCACGCAGTCGCTGATCAATGCCGGACTGCCCAACAAGGTGCGGGCGCTGCGCAACGGCACGATCGGCTGGACGCTGGCGAAGCACGATCTCGAGCACGGCGCCGGCAAGCGCGGCGGCATCGGTCCGTTCGAGGGCGCAGGCGACAATGCGCGCGACGTCGCCTATCGCGCCGGCGTGCGTCACATCGGGATCGATGAACTCGCCGCGCTGGACAAGGACATGCACCGCACGCTGTATCGCTTCGACGTGCGCGATGCCGAGGAATACACGGCCGGTCACCTTGCCGGCTTCCGCCACTATGCCGGTGGCCAGCTGGTGCAGGAAATCGACATGGCCGCGCCCGTGCGCGGCGCGCGCATCGTGCTGACCGACGACAAGAACATCCGCGCCGACATGACGGCGTCCTGGCTCGCGCAGATGGGCTGGGAGGTCTACGTGCTCGACGGCGGCTATGACGGCCGGCTCGAAGTCGGGCCGCCGCGCGTCGTGCCGCGGCCCGACCCCGCGCACCGCTACCGGCGCCCCTATGAAGGCACCGGTGTCGCGGAAAAGGCCATGCAGGCCTATCTCGACTGGGAGTACGGCCTCGTCGATCAGCTTCGCCGCGACCGCACGCACGGGTTTTACGTGATCTAGCGCATGAAGGGGCGTGGCGCAGGAGGTTTCCGCATCCGTCATGCCCGGGCTTGACCCGGGCATCCACTCTTGGCTTCTGCAAAAGAAGACATGAATGGCCGGGACGAGCCCGGCCATGACGAGTCACGCGCTTACTTCGGCAACGCGATCGGCGTCAGCTTGAACGGGCCGGGGTCCTTGCCCTTGTTGTCGCCGATCACGTAGGACAGCTTACCTTCGGCGACCCAGCCGACATCGCCGACCTGCGTCACCGAGACCGGTTCGGCGAGGCCATCCTTGATGGTGTCGATGGTGGCCTCGCTGCCCTTCACCGTGATCTTGTCGAGCTTGCCGTTGCCTTCGATTAGCAGGAAGCCGCCGCCACGCGCCCGCAGCGCGTCGGCGTGGTCGAGCGGCCGCGACGGCTTCAGCTCGGTCACGGCGCCGGCCTTGCCGTCCTTCATCTCGATCCTGAACAGCTTGGCCGGAATGAAGGTCGTGACGTAAAGATTGCCGTCGGCGCCGATCGCGATGCCGTCGAGCCCGACGCCGTCCTTGGCGGGCGCGAGCTGCGGATCGGTCGCGAACGTCGCCAGCGCCGTGCCGCCCGGCTTCAGGCTGTAGACGAACGGCGCAAAGGAATCGCTCACATAGGCGGTGCCGTCGACACCGACCACGATGTCGTTGCAGAACGATTTCGGATCACTCAAGGCAAAGCTGCCCTTTGGCGCGCCGCTCTTGAGATCGAAGGTTTTCAGCCAGGCGCCCTTGGCGTCGCTCGGCCCCGCCACGCCCATCGCGCTGATGTCGTTGGAGCAGACATAGAGCGTGCCGCTCTTCTCGTCGGCGAGCACGCCGAGCGTCGAGCGGCTGTCGGCGGCGCCCGGCTTGACCAGTTGCTCGGCCTTACCGCCCGAGATCTTGGTCACGCCACCATGGTTGAAGCTGCCGACGTAGAGCGTCCCGTCGGAGGTCGAGGTCACGCTCTCCGGAAAACTCTTGTCGGGAGCGCCGACCGGAGCCGTTTCGGCGCGCGCCGCGCCGGCTATGCCAAGCGCAAGGACGATGGCCGCGGCGCTGGGTAGCGATGCGCGGCGGATCTTGAGCAGTTCTCCCGTTGCGCGCGGACGTCCCGCGTCGCTATTGTTCTTTATCATGATCGCGTTTCCTCAATGAACCTGGTTGGACCAGACAGGATTTTCTTGGCGATCGTCTCCGGTCGATGGTTGTTGTCTGCAGGGTTCTCGACCGGATTGTTCACCCGCCTGCCTTGTCGTCTCGATATATACGATAGTATATAGCGTGAGGGAAGCAGCAGAGAGGAAGCTGCGACGGCTGGAGAGCGCGTCATGGAACGGGAATTGGCGTCGCGCCACCAATGCGTGTGCTGCGGTGGCATGATCGAGGGGATCGTCGACGATGATGCGATCGGCCTCGATATACAGATCGGCCTGTTTACGGATGAGTGTGCGTTCGTCTGCAACGAATGCACCGCGAGCCTGATCGCGGCTGCAGCACGGCGCAGGCAGGAAACGGTTCGCGGCAATAGACGAGGGCGACGGAACTCAATCCGGGCTGAACGCGTCGTACACCAGCTTGCGGAACGCGGGCGTGATGCGCTGGCGCTCGTTCTGGGTCTGCTCGAGCATGATGTAGATCATGTCGAGCTTCGGATCGACGCCGAAATAGGTGCCGCTGCCGCTGTCCCATTTCAACTCGCCGATCGAGCCCGGCGGTGGCGGTTTGGCGATGCCGGGATCGGTGCGCACGGCGATGCCGTAGCCGTAGCCAAAGCCGTCGCCGGGGAAGTACCAGTAGTCGCGGCCGACGCCGGAGCCCGGCCCGATATGGTCCGTCGTCATGGCCTTGAAGGCTGAGGGGCTGAGATAGCGCTTGCCGTCGAGTTCGCCTCCGTTGAGCAGCATCTGCGCGAAGCGTGCATAGTCGAGGATGGTCGAAACCAGGCCGCCGCCGCCGGATTCCCACTCCGGATGCGCGCGCCGGTCGTTCTCTCCCTCGATCAGGATCGTGTCCGAGGGCAGCGGCTCCGCCAGCCGTGTCCGTTCGGTCTCGGCGTCGAGCACATATCTGGTGTCGTTCATTTTCAAAGGATCGAAGATGCGCTGCTTCTCGAACTGATAGAGCGTCTTGCCCGAGACGATCTCGATCACCCGGCCGAGCACGTCGGTGGAATGACCGTAGCGCCACAGCGTGCCGGGTTGCCGCGACAGCGGCAGCTTGGCCAGCCGCGCCACGAATTCCCTGTTGTCGAACTTGCCGTCGAACAGATGTCCTGCGCGGTAGATCTTCTGGATCCAGTCGGCGCCGATATATTCGTAGGTGATGCCCGAAGTGTGCCGCATGATATCTTCAATGGTCACCGGCCGGATCGGCGGCACCAGCTCCACCTTGGCCGGATCGTTCCCACCGTCCGGTTCGATGGCAACCTTCACGTCGGCGAACGCCGGGATGTATTTCGACAGCGGATCGTGCGGCGACAATTTGCCCTCGTCGACCAGCATCATCGCGGCGGTGTTGGTGATCGGCTTGGTCATCGAGTGCAGCGCGAACATCGTGTCGGGCCGCATCGGCGACCTGGTCGTGACGTCGCGATAACCGAAGGTCTTCAGGTAGACCGGCTTGCCGTGCTGCTGGATCAGGATGACCGCGCCCGGAATTTTCCCTGTCGCAACCTCGTTGTCAAAGAATGCGGTGATGCGTTCGAGTTTCTCCGGTGCCGGGGCATCGGAGGCGCGCGCCGCGCCTGATATGACAACTGCAAGACAAGCGATCGCGGTCACGGCCCCGCGAAGCGTCAGCACAGCACGGTGGACTGCCCGATCATATCCGCATGACATTGAGAAGCCTGCCCCTGCCTGATGCCTTGAGCGCAGAGTTTTAACGGCGTGCGCTCCCGCGCACCATAATCATTTTGGAGCGAATTTATTCCCGGCGATGGCCGAAATTTACACAATTTGGGTAGCGCCGACAGGCGTGCGCACGGCATTCGATAGCACCTGCAGCGCCTGGCTCAGTTCGGCGCGGTTGCGCGCGGCGCCGAGCGACACCCGCAGGCCGCGCGGCGCGGCTTCGCCCGCCGCAAAGGCGTCTTCGCCGACCACGGCGAGGCCGTTGCGCATCAGATGCGACAACAGGTCGGTGCCGTCGAAATGTTTCGGCAGCGGCATCCAGAGATGGTGGCTCGCCGGCCGCGCCGCGTAAGTGACGCCTTTGAGGAAGCGGGCCGCGAGCTGCTGGCGCGCCGCAGCCTCGTTGCGGATGGCGCGGATGATGTCGGCGGCGACGCCCGAGCGCAGCCATTGCGTGACGAGGGCGACCATCAGCGATGGCGGCATCTGCATGGTGGCCTGCATGCCGGCGCGCATGCGCTGCTCGGCGCTCGCATCAGGCGCCAGGAGATAGGCGACGCGCAGGGCCGGCGCGATGCATTTTGCGATGCTCGCGGCGTAGTAGGTGCGCTCCGGAATCAGCGTCGCGATCGGCGCCGCCTGCGGCTCGAGCGGGCCGTAGACGTCGTCCTCGATCAGGACGCAGCCGCGCTTCCTGATGATGTCGGCGATTGCCTTGCGTCGTGCCGCGCCCATCGTCGCCGTGGTCGGGTTCTGCTGCGTCGGCACCAGATAGATCGCCTTCGGCTTGTGCTTGCGGCAAGCTTCATCCAGCGCGTCGGGCCGCGCGCCCTCGGCGTCCATCGCAACCCCGACCAGGCGGACATCGAGCCGCGCCGCCGCGGCTTTGATGCCGGGAAAGGTCAACGCCTCCGTCACCACGACATCGCCCGGCGATGTCAGCGCCAGCAGCGCGTTGAAGATGATCGCCTGCGAACCCGGATAGATCACGATGCGGTCGGCCGAGGCCTGCGGCACGCGCGGCGCGAGCCACGCGGCGCCGGTCTCGCGCTCCTCAGTGGTGCCGCCGGGACGCGCGTAGCCGAGATAGGCGGAGAACCCGGCCTCGGAGCGGATCGTCGCAAGTCCCTGCGCGATGCGCAGGTCGAGATTGGCCTCGACCGGCTGCGGCGGCAGGTTCATCGACAGGTCGATGTTGACGGGTGCAGGCAGGTCGGACGCGGCGCGCGCGGTCGTCTCCGAGACGAACGTACCCTGGCCGACACGGGCGTCGAGCAGTCCGCGCCGCCGCGCCTCGCCATAGGCCCGCGTCACCGTGGTCAGATCGATATCGAGCGCCGAGGCCAGCGCGCGGTGGGTCGGCAGCCGCTGGCCCCGGACCAGCCGGCCGCTCGCGATGTCGGCGGCCAGCGCATCGACGATGCGCAGGAACATCGGGCCGTGCCATTCCGAAACTGTAGGGATCCAATCCATGCAATCCGACGCTTTGCCTTTGATTGTAGGTGCTAGATTGCATATTGTATGGATCATCAGACCAGGTCAAGGACAACGGCCAAAGGAAAACGACGATGACCGAGACGGTTTCCCTGCCAAAGGCGATGTGGCGCGGCTTCACCATGAAGTGCCCGAACTGCGGGCGCGGCCATCTGTTCGGCCGCTTCCTCAAAGTCGCCGATCACTGTGAAGTCTGCAGCGAGGATTTCACTCCGCAGCGCGCCGACGATTTCCCGGCCTATCTCGTGATCGTCGTGGTCGGCCACGTCGTGGTGCCGGCGCTGCTGTGGCTCGAGATGAACTACGCGCCGCCGGCCTGGCTGCAACTCGCGATCTGGCTGCCGGTGACGTTGTTCAGCGCGCTCGCGCTGCTGCAGCCGACCAAGGGCGCGATCGTCGGCCTGCAGTGGCAACTCGGGATGGAGGGATTTGCGGCGACGCGGCGTGTCGCCGCTCCGGCGCAGGTCGGACGGACTCGCGAAGCCTGACGCGGGGCCCGGACTTGTAGCCCGGATGAGCGAAGCGATATCCGGGAGCAGCGGTCCCGCATATCGCTTCGCTCCTGTGGGCTACAGCAGCGGGTCAAGTCAGGATCGTAGCCCCGATGGAGCCAACGGGTCGCGCGAACGCGCGCCCGATGACAGGCTCCGCGAAATCGGGGGCTCCTGTCGCAGGCAAAAGCGTCCCGGATTGCGCTTCGCTGCATCCGGGCTACGGATCGTCAAATAGGATGATGATGCGGCCGGAACATCCGGCCCTTCTCCGTCACCAATACGACGGCGAGCGCGGCCAGCGTGCACAGGAAAAAGCCGGTCGCGAACGGCAGCAAGGTGCCGTCGTAATCCTGGCCGATCGTGGTGCCGACGCCGATCCCGAGCAGCGTCGTGATCGTGCCGTACAGCGAGGAGGCGGTGCCGGCGATCTTGCCCTGCGGCTCCATCGCGAGCGCCGTGAAGTTCGCCATCATCAGGCCGAACGCGAACATCATCAGGCCCGACAGTACCATGAACAGCGGCAGCGACAGCGTGTCGGTCTTCACCGCCAGCAGCAGGGCGCCTGCGACGACGGCAAAGCCGGTCAGTGCGGCGTGCGAGATCACGCGCATGCCGATGCGGCCAACGATACGCGAATTGAGGAAGCCGGCGATCGCGACGCCGACCGCGCAGGCCGCGAAGGCGACCGGGAAGTAATGCCCGAGCTTGAAGATCTCGGTGAAGATCTGCTGCGAGGAGAACACGAAGGCAAACAGCGAGCCCTGCACGCCGCCGGCGGCGAGCGCATAGCCGAGCGTCTGGCGGTTGGTGATGGTCTGGCGGAACGCGGACAAGACCTCCGGGATCGCCAGCGACTTGCGCAGCTCCCTGGGCAGCGTCTCCGGCATCCGCATCGCACTCCAGGCCAGCGCGATCACGCCATAAATCATCAGCAGCACGAAGATGCCGCGCCAATGCGTCAGCAGCATCACCGCCTGGCCGAATGACGGCGCGATCACCGGCACCGCGATGAACACCATCATCGCAAGCGACATCACGCTCGCCATCCGGCGTCCGGCGTAGCAGTCGCGCACGATCGACGTCGCGATCACGCGGGTTGCCGCGGTGCCGAGCCCTTGCAGCGCGCGCGCCAGCAGCAGCGTCTCGAACGAGGGCGCCATGATCGCGAGCAGGCCGGCGATGGTGTAGACGGTCATGCCGCCGAGCAGCACCGGGCGGCGGCCGAAGCGGTCCGACAGCGGGCCCATCACGAACTGGCCGACGCCGAAGCCGACCAGGAAGATCGACAGCACCATCTGCGGACGGTTGGCGTCGGCGATCTGGAACGCGGAGCGGATGTTCGGCAGCGCCGGCAGCATCATGTCCATCGCCAGCGGGTTCAGCGCCATGATCGAGGCGACGACGACGACGAATTCGGGAAAGCCCATCGGGCGGTGGCCTGAAGAAACCCAGGCATCGGCATTGACGTCAGACACTTAGCAACCTCTTGGGATCCTCGCATCGTACCGATCTTGCTGCGACGCACAATCGGCATTTCGGGATAGCTGCCCGCCGATCGCCGTCGAGGTAGCGGGGTCGGGAACCGAGCCAAAAGCACAATCCGTCGAATATCGTTGCGACTGCAACTATTTTGCTCGTGCCGGACGGAAAGCTCTGCTATCCCGGGTCCAGCATCCGTGCGGGGCAGGCGCATTGACGCCGATCGCGCCCGCGCGGCCAAGAACGGCTTTTGGGGGGGCGACATGTCCATCGAAATGTCCGCGCGCTCGCGCGGCGCTGAACTGTCGGATGAGGAGCGCAAGGTCCTCACCGCAACGCTCGTCGGCACCACCATCGAGTGGTACGACTTCTTCGTCTACGCCCAGGCGGCGGGCCTGGTGTTCGGCGCGCTGTTCTTCGCGCCGATGAACGCGAACAATCCGCTGCTGGCGCAGATCGTGTCGTTCGCGACGCTCGGCCTGTCATTCCTGTTCCGCCCGCTCGGGGCCATCGTCTGCGGCCATCTCGGCGACCGCTTCGGGCGCAAGAACATGCTGGTCGTCACGCTGCTGTTGATGGGGGCGGCGACCGCGCTTGTCGGCCTGCTGCCGACCTACGCGCAGATCGGCGCCTGGGCGCCGGCGCTCCTCATTCTGCTGCGCATCCTGCAAGGCTTCTCGGCCGGCGGCGAATGGGGCGGCGCGGCGCTGATGTCGGTGGAATCGGCTCCCGTCGACAAGCGCAGCTTCTTTGGCTCGTTCCCGCAGATCGGCACGCCGCTCGGCATGATCCTGGCGACCGGCGTGCTGTGGGTGCTGACCGCGACGCTCGGCAAGCAGGCGATGATCGAGTGGGGCTGGCGGATTCCGTTCCTGCTGTCGATCGTGCTGATCGTCGTCGGCATCGTGATCCGCCGCACGGTCGAAGAGTCTCCGGTGTTCCAGGCGATGCAGCGGCGGCACAAGGAATCCTCCGCGCCGCTGCGCGAACTCATACGCAATCACAGCAAGGAAATCCTGCGCACCGCGCTGATCTTCATGGCCAACAATGCGGCCGGCTATATCCTGATCGCGTTCATCATCAGCTACGGCGCCAACACGCTGAAGATGCCGTCGGAGCAGCTGCTGCTGATCGGGACGCTCGCGGCAGTCAGCTGGTTCATCTTCACGCTGCTTGGCGGCATCCTCGGCGACAAAATCGGCCGCGTGCGCTGCTTCCAGATCGGCTACTCCCTGATGGTGCTGTGGGCGGTGCCGATGTGGTTCTTGATCGACAGCAAGAACCTCTTGCTGTTCTTCGTCAGCGCCGTCGGGCTCACCATTGCGCTCGGCCTGTCCTACGGCCCGCAAGCGGCGCTCTATGCCGAGCTGTTTCCGGCCAAGGTGCGCTATTCCGGCGTCTCGATTGGTTATGCGCTCGGCGCCATTTTCGGCGGTGCGTTCGCGCCGATGATCGCACAATGGATCATCGGCACCTACGGCCAGTCCTGGCGCGTCGGCGTCTATCTCGCGGTGCTGTCGCTGATCTCGCTGATCACGGTGTCGACGATCAAGGATCCGCAAGGCGTCGATCTGAACGTGCACGACGCGGGAGCGTAGGCGCGGCAGGGCGGATGAGCCGCAAGGCGTCATCCGCCGCGGTTCCTGTGTCGCGGTGGATTACGCTTCCGCTGGCAGCACCGCACTGTCGGGCGCGGTCATTCAGATGCGGGCGCCGCGGTTGTAGCCGTCGACGAGCTGATTGTAGTCGCGCATCAGCCGCGCCGGCGATCCTTCCACCATCCAGCCGGCGCCGGCGTTGCTCAGCATCATCTTCTCGCCGGAGCTGTAAGGCACCTTGTCGCGAACGCGGCGCATGAGCTGCTTCGCCGTGGTGAGGAATGATTTGGCGCTGCCGATGAACATCGAGCCGAGCTTGGTGTCGCCGTCCTTGCCCGAGGCCTCGTCCATTGCCTTCACCGTGGCCTCATACTCGTTGAGCGCCTGGGTTATCGCGTCGAGGTTGGGTTTGTCGGCCTGCTGCGCGCGAAGCACGCGCTTGGCCTGGATCATCAGGGCCTCGACATAGTAGTGCGACTTGCGGCCTTCGCTGGCCTCGATCGCGGCCAGCTGCTCGGCGGCGCGCTTGTCGTTGATGGCCTCGACGCCGGCGCGCAGCGCCTTGTCGGCGCCGGCAAACGCATCCCATGCCGCGACCAGGCGCGGATGCAGCGCCTTGCCCTTGGCCATCTTGTCGTCCTTGTAATTTTCCTGGGTGTAGTAGTCGTCCGCCTCCTTCAACAGCGGCTCAAGCGTGGTGACGGCCGCAACATACGCATTCGCGGCGGCTTCAAGCTCGGCATCGTGCGGGTCCGCTGCATTGGCAGCCGCGACGCTCGTCTTGCAGTCGGACGTGTCGTAGATCGTATACGTTCCGTAGATGATCCGCTCCTTGCCTGGGACCGTTCTTGGCGGCCCAGGAAAAGTAGCGTTCGCGGGATTCGTAGGAGCGCGCCGAGAGACGGTTGATGCACCCGACATAGGCGTTCAGCTTGTGCGTCAGTTGCGCGGACGAGGCGCTCGCCGATGATGCAGGCGGGGCCTGTTGGGCGGCGGCAGGTTCGAGGAAAGCAACGATGGCGGCAATCGCAAGGAAAGGGGTATTTCGCATCGGGAGTTGCCCTCATCTCGGCCGGAAGTTGGCCGCCTGGAAAGCTTATGTGACGTCAGAAAGTGACGTCACACGAGCCTCCGCCGAGGCCGCGCGGCACATTATCGATAGACTAATTTTTCGGCTACGGGCCAAAAGCCACTACCGCCGAACCCGGCGATCATGGACGAGCCTAGTTGATCCCCAGCATCGCCTTCAGCTTCTTGACCGCGCTGTCGGGTGTCGTCAGCACCTCGCGGCCCGTGACTTCGGCGACGCGCTCTGCGGCCGGGGCCATGCTGTACTGCGCGAGCGCGATCAGGTCGCAGTCGCGCAAGTCCCTGGCTGCCTCGACCACGATGCGGTCATGCTCGGCGCGGTCGCCGCGGTCGAGTGCGGCCAGCGCGCCCTCGGCAAGCTTCGGCACCAGCGTGACCTGCGACGGGAATTCCGGCGGCATCGAGACCAGCGTCGGCGGAAAGGTCGAGAGCAGGCCGATCCGCCGGCCCTTCGCCACCGCCTGTTCGATCATCGCCTCGTTCGGCTTCAGCACCGGCATCGGCGCGTGCTCGCGCGCCACCGCCTCGATGCACGGCCCGAACGCCGAGCAGGTGAACAGAATGCCATTGGCGCCGGTGCCGACAGCATAGCGGCCCATGGTGAGGAAGCGCTCGGTCATGCGGCCGGTCAGCTTGCCGTCGCGCGCGAGATCGGCCGACAGGCTGTCGTCGAGCAGGTTCATCAGCCGCGCGTCCGGCCAATGTCGTGCGAACGATGCCTCGATCGGCACGATCGAGTGCTTCAAGGCGTGAATGAGGGTGATGCGCATGGATGTTTCGTGCTCTCCCTCTCCCCGCTCTTCGCGAGGAGAGGGTCGGGGTGAGGAGCTCTATTGTCGTAACAGGTGAGAGGAGGGTATGCGGAGGCTCCCCCTCACCCGGATTGCTTCACAATCCGACCTCTCCCCGCAGGCGGGGCGAGGTGACTTCGGTTACTTGAACGGAATCGCGTACATCAACCCACCCTTGCTCCAGGTGGCGTTGAGGCCGCGCTCGAGCTTCAGCGGGCTGGCCTTGCCGACATTGCGCTCGAAGATCTCGCCGTAATTGCCGCCGGCCTTGATGGCGGCGACCAGCCATTTGTTGTCGAGCCCGAGCCGCGAGCCGAGATCGCCGGACGCGCCGAGCAGGCGCTGGATCGCCGGGACCTGCGACTTCGCCATCTCGTCGGCATTGGCCTGGGTGACGTCGAGCTCTTCGGCCTCGATCAGGCCGTAATGCAGCCAGGTGATGATGTCGCTCCAGACCTCGTCGCCGTTGCGGGTGAACGGGCCGAGCGGCTCCTTGCTGATGGTCTGCGGCAGCACGACATAGTCGTCGGCCTTCGGGGCTGCGGTTGCGACCGCGCCGGCGAGCGCGGAAGCATCCTGGGTCATGGCGTCGCAGCGGCCGCCGAAGAAGGTCTGGTACATGGTGTCGACGCGGTCGAACACCAGCGGCTTCCAGTCGATGCCGTTGGCGCGGCCGTAGTCGCCGAGCGTCACTTCATGCGTGGTGCCCTGGGCGACGCACACGGTGGCGCCCTTGAGGTCCTTCAGCTCCTTCACGCCGAGGTCCTTCTTCACGACAAAGCCCTGACCGTCGTAGAAATTGACAGGTCCCTGCCGCAGTCCAAGCGTGGTGCCGCGCAGAAAGGTCTGCGTCGAGTTGCGGTAGAGCACGTCGATCTCGCCCGACTGCAGCGCGGTGAAGCGGTTCTGCGCGGTCAGCGCGACGTAGCGCACCTTGGCGGGATCGCCGAGCACGCCGGCGGCAAGCGCGCGGCAATAGTCGACGTCGAGGCCCTTGAAGTTGCCTTGCGAGTCCGGCGCCGAGAAACCGGCAAAGCCGGTCGAGACGCCGCACACCAGCGTGCCGCGCTGCTTGACGGTGTCGAGCGTCGCCGCGCTCGCGCCCGCAATGCCTGCGGCGAGAACGGTTAGAGTGATGATACCCCTCAGCATGTTTTCCTCCTCCTCATGTTTGAGCATGATCCCTGCGCAAACGCTTCGCGTCTGTCGCGGGAAAACCGGTGCCTACTTTTCCGGATCATGCTCCGTGACCAACATCTTTCAACGCGCTGTCGACCGCAGCGCCTAGCCGTTCGACGATCATGTCGATGTCGCCCGATGTCGCGATATAGGGCGGGGCGAGCAGCACGTGATCGCCGCGTTGGCCGTCGGCGGTGCCGCCCGACGGATAGCAGCCGAGCCCGCCGGCGAAGGCCGCGGACTTGATCCGCTGATGCAGCTTCAGCTTGGGATCGAATGGCTGCCGCGTGGCGCGGTCGGCGACCAGCTCGATTCCCCAGAACAGGCCGCGGCCCCTGATATCGCCGACATGGCGGTGATTGCCGAACCGTTCGGTGAGCCGCCGCTCGAGCTGGCGGCCGCGCTCCTTGACCTGGTCGAGCAGCTTCTCCTCGCTGATCACCTTCTGCACCTCGAGCGCGGCGGCACAGGCGAGCGGATGCGCCAGATAAGTGTGGCCGTGCTGGAACGCGCCGGAGCCGTTGCGCACCGTGTCGACGATCGCGCCGCTGGCCAGCATCGCGCCGATCGGCTGATAGCCGCCGCCGAGGCCCTTGGCGACCGCTTGGATGTCGGGCGAGATGCCTTCCTGCTCCCAGGCGTGCAGCGTGCCGGTGCGGCCCATGCCGCACATCACCTCGTCGAGGATCAACAGCGCGCCGTGGCGGTTGCAGATCTCGCGCACCGCCTTGAAGTAACCCTCCGGCGCAGGCACGCAGCCGGCGGTGGCGCCGACCACGGGCTCGGCGATGAAGGCCGCGACCGTATCGGGGCCGAGCCGTTGGAATTCGGCCTCGAGCTCGGCGGCAAGGCGCGCCACGAACGCCGCCTCCGATTCATCGTCGCGCTTCTCGTGATAGGCGAAGGCCGGCGTGACATGGCTGAACGAGGGCGACAGCAGCGGCGCATAGGGCTCGCGGCGCCAGGCATTGCCGCCGGCCGACAGCGCGCCGAGCGTGTTGCCGTGATAGCTCTGGCGGCGCGCGATGAAGCGCGCGCGCTTCGGTTCGCCGCGCTCGATGAAATATTGCCGCGCCAGCTTGATCGAGGCCTCGATCGCCTCCGACCCGCCGCTGACGAAATAGACATAGCCGAGGCCGCCCGGCTCGTGGCCGACCAGCCGCTCGGCGAGCTCTTCCGCGGGCTCGGAGGAGAAGAAGCCGGTGTGGGCATAGGCGATCTTCGAGGCCTGCTTGGCGATCGCGGCAAGGATCCGCGGATGCTGATGGCCGAGGCACGACACCGCGGCGCCGCCGGAGGAATCCAGAATGCGGCGGCCGTCCTCCGCGATCAGCCAGACGCCGTTACCGCCGACCGCCTTCGGTGGCGTTTCGCGCAGGCTGCGATGCATCACGCGGCTCTTGTTGGCGGCCATGATACTCATCCTTTCTCGACAAAATATTGCGACATCTCGGCAAGCCGGCCCTCGGTCTCCTCCAGCTTGCGCTTTGCCCCGGCGCCGCCCAGCGTGAAGGCGACGGCCGCAAGCGACTGCGCCACCGCGATCGCGCCGGTGAGGCTCGGGAAGAAGCCGGGGGAGGAGGCGGCCTCGAACAGCAGCAGATGATCGGCGCCCTCGGCCATCGGAGCTGTGATGGTGTCGGCGATCGCAATCAGCGCGGCGCGCGCCTGATGCGCGGCGCGCGCCGTCTCGACGCTGACCAGGGTGTAGGGCGCAAAGCCGATCACGACCACGGCGTCGCCTGAGCGGAAGGCGCCGTGGTCAAGATCGAACGGGCCGGAGCCGCCGACCAATTGCACGGCATCGGGGCGGAACAGGCGAAGCTGATAGGTCAGCAGTTCCGCGACGCTGCGGCAGCTGCGAAACCCCGATATCCAGATCCTGCCAGCGGCGTGCAGCGCACGCGCGGCTTCCGCGATCGCGCTCGCTGAAATCCGCGCAAGGCCCGCGGCCTCGGCCTCCAGCTTGTCGTGCACCAGTCTGACATCGGCATTCGGCCCGGCGCGGCGGCTCTTGGCGCGGCCGGAGAACGGTGAGCCCTGTGCCGGCCGGCGTGCCTCGGTGAGCGCGGCGCGCAATTCGTCCCAGCCGGAATAGCCGAGTGCCTTGGCAAGACGGGTGAATGAGGCAGGATCGGCGCCGGCGACGGAGGCGAGCTCGCGCATCGAGCGGGTGGTGGCGTCGTAATCATTGGCGGCGACGAACCGGCCGACCTCCTGCAAGCGCATCGGCAGCGACGGCAGTGCGCTGCACAATTCGTTGAGGGGCGATGGTTTCGGCTGAGCCTGGGCCATGAAACATATGTTGCACAAATATTAATTTGGTGCAACATATGACGCGCGCAGGATTTGAGGTTGACGCGTTTTCTTCACGCGAACCGGTATCCGCTTCGCTCGAAAACGCTCTTGCGCATGGCAGAAGATCGCTTCTCACTGGGGTCCTTGTGCTGTGACGACATCGACGCCGAAACGCCCTCCCGCCCGGCCCTGGCGGCTTTCGCTCAGCGATCCCCGCGTCGCGGGCCTGTTCTGGCAGATCCTGGTGGTCGCCATCGCGGTCGCCATCGTCGCCTGGCTGTGGTCGAACGCGGTCCATAACCTCTCGGTGCGGCGCATCTCGACCGGCTTTGCCTTCCTCGGCCGTGAAGCCGGCATGCCGATCGCCGACAGCTGGATCGACTACACGCCGAAGAACACCTATCTGCGCGCCTTCATCGTCGGCGTCGTCAACACGCTGCGCGTCGCGGTCATCGGTATCGTGCTGGCGACCGTGATCGGCACGCTGGTCGGCATCGCGCGGCTGTCGTCGAACTGGCTGCTGGCGCGGCTCGCCGCCGTCTATGTCGAGGTGCTGCGCGACCTGCCGCTGCTGCTGCAGCTGTTGTTCTGGTACGTGCTGATGCAGGGCCTGCCGGCGGCGCGCCAGGCGTGGAGGCCGGTCGACGGGGTCTATCTGTCCAACCGCGGCCTGGTGCTGCCGTCGGTACCGCTGCATGAGGCCAATGTCTGGACGCTCGTTGCGCTGGTCGCCGGCGTGATCGTCTTCCTCATCGTCAGGCGCCGCCTGATCGCGCAGCAGATGCTCGATGGCAAGGCGCGGCCGGCCTGGCCCTACGCGCTCGGCCTCATCATCGCGCTGCCGGCGCTGGTGTCGTGGCTTCTGGGCGCGAGCTGGAGCGTCATGCTGCCCGAACTGCGCGGCTTCAACTTCGTCGGCGGGCTGACCCTGGCGCCGGAATATTTCGCGCTGCTGATCGCGCTCGTCACGTATACTTCGGCGTTCATCGCCGAGATCGTGCGTAGCGGCATCCAGGCGGTGCCGCGCGGCCAGTCGGACGCCGCCAAGGCGCTCGGGCTGAAGCGCAGCTTCGTGCTGCAGCACATCGTGCTGCCGCAGGCGCTGCGCGTCATCATCCCGCCGATGACCAGCCAGTATCTGAACCTGACCAAGAATTCCTCGCTCGCGGTCGCGGTCGGCTACCAGGACATCGTCTCGATCGCCAACACCACGCTGAACCAGACCGGGCAGGCGATCGAGTCGATCGCGCTGATCATGATGGTGTTCCTCACCATCAGCCTCGGCATCAGCCTGTTCATGAACTGGTACAATGCGCGGATCGCGCTGGTGGAGCGCTGACATGAGCTCGGTCGCACATCTCCCGCAGGATCCGCTGCCGATCGGCCGGCGCCGCGCGCAGCGCACGCTCGGCGGCCAGATCGTGGCCTGGCTGCGCGCCAACCTGTTCGCGTCCGTGACGTCGAGCATCATGACGCTGCTGCTGCTGTTCGTGCTCGGCAAGGCCTGCATCGCGCTGTGGCAATGGGGCATCGCCAACGCGGTCTGGATCGTCTCCGGCAACGACACCAATGCCTGCCGCGCGCTGCGCGGCGTCGGGGCCTGCTGGGCAGTGATCCCCGAGAAGTACCGCTTCATCCTGTTCGGCACCTATCCGTTCAGCGAGCAGTGGCGGCCGGCGCTCGCGGTCGTGATCTTCATCGCGCTGTTCGTGGTCTCGAGCCGCCGCAGCTTCTGGCGCAAGGAGCTGTTCCTGCTGTGGGCTGCGGCCTTGATCGCGATCGGATGCCTGATGTGGGGCGGCTTTCTTGGCATGTCCTTTGTCACGCAGGACCGCTGGGGCGGGCTGCCGGTGACGCTGATCCTTGCGACTTTCGGGCTTGCCTTCGGCTTCCCGCTCGGAATTTTGGTGGCGCTCGGCCGCCGCTCGAAATTGCCGGCGATCCGCTCGCTCTGCGTGCTCTATGTCGAGCTGATCCGCGGCGTGCCGCTGATCAGCCTGTTGTTCATGGCGAGCGTCATGTTCCCGCTGTTCATGCCCGACGGCGTCAACATCGACAAATTGCTGCGCGCCCAGATCGCCTTCATCCTCTATGCCGGCGCCTACCTTGCGGAAGTGGTGCGCGGCGGTCTGCAGGCAGTGCCGCGCGGACAATATGAGGCCGCCGACGCGCTCGGGCTGTCCTACTGGGAGAAGAACGCGCTGATCGTGCTGCCGCAGGCGATCCGCCACGTCATCCCGCCGCTGGTCAACACCTTCATCGCCTTCTTCAAGGACACCAGCCTGGTGCTGATCATCGGCATCTTCGATCTCTTGACCACCGCCAAGACCGCGATCGTCGATCCGGCCTGGCAGGCCTTCAGCGTCGAGGTCTATGTGTTCGTCGGCGTGATCTACTTCGCGGTCTGCTTTGCGATGTCGCGCTACAGCCGCGGCCTCGAGGCGCAGCGCACGCACGGCTGAGCGATCCGGATTCTCCGTCGCTTGCCTCCCTCACATGCTGTATCCTTCCGTGCCGGCATGTTCGCATCCGCAGCCGTCTGCTTTGATTTTTGCAGCGGCCTGTTTTGGCCTTAACGATGCGGCAACCAAGACTTGGCCGATGGTTGGCGCAAAGGCGCGGCTGGCACATAGTGCACTAGCCGATGTTCCGCCCCTAACTTATCTTGAGCGCCATTGGAATCACGAGCGCGCCGCTGACAGAAATCATTGTTCGCGTGGGCATCGTTCGATCTGGACTGAACGCAAGAGCTGCCGTTGATTTGTTGATTTGATGCGGGCCTGACAGGGCTTTATTTTTGATTTTTGCCGTACGCCAATGGCCGAAGACAACGCCGCCTATCCGGAAAGCACCCGAAGCCAGGTCCACGATGCCCTGCAAGGCTTTTCGACCGATGAGCTTCGCCAACTCCTGGCGGAGATCGAGCAACTCCTGAGTGTTGACGCCACGCCTCGCCGACCGAGACTGCGACTGGCGGGAGGCACATACGTGAACGAGTATGCCGCGCGCGCAAACATCGACCACTATCTGGATCTGCTGAAGCGCCCGGACATTCCAACCAACACAAGATCGATGCTCAACCAGCGGCTGCTTGAGGAAGAAGACAAGCTCGGCCGCCGACGCGAGCAACTGGAGTTTGCCGAAAGCAGGGCCGCAGCCTGCCGGGATCGTGCAGATCGCCAGCGGCGTCTGGCGGAATCGTTTGCCCCTGGTTCGGCCGACCGGGAGCAGGCCGAAAGGCTGCTGGTTAATTTCGAGGCGCTTGCGCAGTTCGTGGAGGGCTTCTGTCGCCAGATGCGCCACACCGTGAACCATAGTCCGCTTTAAGCGCGACGCCGCCTCGGTTCCGCGGACTCCTCGTCATCACCATCTTCCAGCGTCCGGTCGACCCTCTGACCGCGTAGGCGCGTCGCCACGGGGGGGCGTGCCAAGCGACCGGGATACGCCGGTATGGCGGGGCCTCGGCATCACGAGGTCAAGGGCCGCTCCAATCGGCTTGCAAAGGGATCATGATCCTATTTATGATCATAAAATGGATAAATCGGCTCTCCCGTCCCTCGACCCTTCGCGCCGCGCCTCGATCAAGCGCAAGCGCTCGGACGCCGTCGCCGACCTGATCCGCAGCCACATCTTCCAGGCCGGCTTGCAGCCGAGCGACCGGCTGCCGCAGGAGGGGGAGCTGATCGAGATGTTCGGCTGCAGCCGCTCGACCATCCGCGAGGCGCTCAAATCGCTGGAGGTGCAGGGGCTGGTGCAGAACACCACCGGTCCCGGCGGCGGCGCGCGGGTGGCGCCGGTGTCGATCAACCGGATCGTCGGCCTGCTCAGCAACTATTTCTATTTCCAGTCGACCAGCACCGCGCAGATCTACCAGATCCGCCGGCTGATCGAGCCGGAGCTCGCCTTCAGCGTGGTCGGCCACCTGACGGCGGCGCATTTCGCCGCACTGGAAAAGGCGATCACGGTCCAGGAGCATCGTCCCGACGGCGATGCCGATTGGGAACATCATCGCCACGCCGAGATCGATTTCCACGACATCCTGATCGAGGCCTGTCCCAACCCGCTGCTCGGCCTGATGTGCCGGTTCGTCAACGAGGCGATCCGTCATCTGATCGGCAAGCTCGGCGTCCAGGAATTCGCATCCAGCTTCACCTGCGAGAACATCGAGTTTCACAAGCGTCTGCTGGCCGCATTCCGCTCCGGCAATGCCGCGCGCGCCCGGCGCGTGATGCTCGAGCATGTGCTGAGCGCCGAGGCGGCGGTCGTTCCCGCGGAAGACCGGCGCATCGATCTGCCTGTGTTTCACCAGCCGTTGCGGCTCGACTGAACCGCATCGGCCGACTGCTGCATCACGCCTTGGAGAAAACGACAATGGACACGCGGCGCGAGAATGAGTTGTGGAGTTGGTCGGCCGTCGATCTGGCGCGTGCGATCGCGACGCGCGCGATTTCCAGCCGGGAAGCCGTGCAATCCAGTTTCGATCGCATCGCCGAGGTCAATCCGGCATTGAACGCCATTGTCGCTGTGCTCGCCGACGAGGCGCTGGCCGCAGCGGCCGCGGCGGATGCCACGGTGAAGTCAGGTGCGGAGCTCGGCGTGCTGCATGGCGTGCCGGTTACCATCAAGGTCAATGTCGACCAGCGCGGCTGCGCCACCACCAATGGCGTCGTCGCGTTCCGCGACGTGATCGCCACCGAGGACAGCCCGGTGGTCGCGAATCTTCGCAAGGCGGGCGCCGTCATTGTCGGGCGCACCAACACGCCGGCCTTTTCGCACCGCTGGTTCACCAACAACGATCTGCACGGCGCGACCTACAATCCGTGGAGCCGTCGGCTGACTCCGGGCGGCTCCAGTGGTGGCGCCGCATCGGCCGTTGCTTCCGGCATGGGTGCGATTGCACACGGCAATGATTTCGGCGGCTCGATCCGCTATCCAGCGTACGCCTGCGGCGTTGCCGGACTGCGTCCGACGCCGGGGCGGATCCCGGCGTTCAATCCGTCGGCAACCAGCGATCGTCCGATCACTGCGCAGATGATGTCGGTGCAGGGCCCGCTGGCCCGCACGGTCGCCGACTTGCGCATCGGCCTCGCCGCGATGGCGCAGGCGGACGCGCGCGACGGCACCTGGCTGCCGGTGCCCCTGCAGGGTGCGCCGCTCAAGCGTCCGATCGGTGTTGCGATCGTGCCGGCGCCGTTCGGCGACGAGGCGCCGGAGGTGAGCGCGTCGGTGCGCGTCGCCGGACGCTGGCTCGCGGAGGCCGGCTTTGCCGTGGAGGAGACCGTGCCGCCGCGGCTCGCGGAGGCCGCCGATCTCTGGCATCGCCTCGTCATCAATGAGGAGCGGCGCGTGCTGGCGCCGATGATCCGCAAGTTCGGCGACGATCGGAGCCGATACAATCTCGAGTGCCATATCGCCTACGCGCCCGAACTCGACGGCGATCAGGTGCTCGCCTGTTTCGAGCAGCGGCTGGCGATCGTGCGGGCCTGGCAGCTGTTCCAGGAGCGCTGTCCCGTCATCATCCTGCCGGTCTCGGCGCAACTGCCGTTCCGGTTCGATCAGGACCAGGAAGACGCGACGATGGTGCGCGCGCTGCTCGATGCGCAGCGGCCGCTGCTCGCGGTGCCCGCGCTCGGCTTTCCGTCGGTCGTCGTGCCGACCGGGACCGCCGGCGGCGCGCCGGTCGGCGTGCAGGTGATCGCCGGGCGTTTCCGGGAAGACGTCTGTCTCGCAGTGGCCGAGCTGATCGAGGCGCGTGCATCGAAGCTGACGCCGATCGACCCGCGAGATTGAACCAACAACAAGGCACTGAACATCATGGGAGAACATCACGTGACGAACGCACCAATCTGGCAATGGTCCGCCGTGGACACGGCCGCGGCGATCCGAAACAACGAAGTGACGTCGGAAGAGGTGGTTCGCGCCCATCTCGACCGCATGCAGGAAGCCAACCCGGCGCTCAACGCCGTCGTGGTCGATCTCGGCGCGTCAGCGATGCAGGCCGCCAAGGCCGCGGACGCGGCGCTGGCCGCGAGCAAGCGCGAAGGCGGTATCGTCGGACCGCTGCACGGCGTGCCGGTCACGATCAAGATCAACATCGACGTCGAGGGCCAGGCCAATTCGAACGGCGTGGTGGCGTTCAAGGACAACATCGCGCCGAGCGACTCGCCGGTGACGGCGAATCTCAAGAAGGCCGGTGCAATCATCATCGGCCTCACCAACACGCCAGAGTTCTCGCTGCGCGGCTTCACCGACAACCCGCTCCACGGCCTGACGCGCAATCCCTGGAATGCCGACGTGACCTGCGGCGGCTCCTCGGGCGGCGCCGGCGCGTCGATCGCGGCCGGCATCGGCACCATCGCGCATGGAAACGACATCGGCGGCTCGCTGCGCTGGCCGGCGCATTGCAACGGCATTGCCACCATCAAGCCGACCCAGGGCCGCATTCCGGCGTTCAATCCGAGCGCCACGGCAGAACGGCCGCTGATGGCGCAGTTCATGTCGTCGCAGGGGCCGCTGGCGCGCCACGTCGCCGACGTGCGCCTCGGCCTCGAGGTGATGGCGCAGCGCGATCCGCGCGACCCCTGGTATGTGCCGGCGCCGCTGACAGGGCCGAAGCCGGCTGGGCCGATCAAGGTCGCGCTCGCAAAGATCCCCGAGGACATGGCGACCGATCGCGGCGTGATTGCGCTCCAGCGCAAGGCGGCGGATCATCTGGCGGATGCGGGTTACGCGGTCAGCGAGGTGGAGGTGCCCGATCTCAACAAGGTCTGGCAGCTCTGGTGCGACCTGATCATGACCGAGGTTCGCGTCCTGCAGCAGGACCAGATGCTGGCGACCACCAGCGTCGACTTCCAGAAGACATTCCGCGGCTTCATCGCGCTGGCCAATCAGCTCGATCAGGCCGGCTACATGAAGGCGATCGCCGAGCGCTCGCGCCACATCAGGAGCTGGATGACGTTCCTCGAGCAGTATCCGCTGGTCGTGATGCCGACCACGGTGCGCAAGACGCCGGAGGTCAATGCCGATCTCGGCGGCGATCAGCGCGTCAAGGATTTGTTCTGGAACGACCTGCGCTTCATTTCGTCGATGAACGTGCTGGGGCTGCCGGCGGCCGTGGTGCCGGTCGGCCTCGATGAGGGATTGCCGGTCGGCGTCCAGATCGTCGGCTCGCGCTATCGCGAGGACATGTGTCTCGACGCCGCCGAGGCGATCGAGCGCAAGGCCGGCATTCTGGCACGGCAATTGTGGCAGCGGCGCTGAGGCGATCTCGACGCCACAGCGCGTTATCCATTGGTATGATTCAGCGTACGCCGCGGCGAAATATCGTCGCGGCGTTCGCGTGATCCGCGTCGCGTGTGTCGACGCAATGGCTCTGTTCCTCCTCCCGGAATTTCTCAACGGAATCGCAGGGCGCCATGCCGGCGACGGGGTTGTCGGCGATCCCTGATTGCTTCAGGAGATCGTCCGAAACGTCGAAACACCCGGGAACGAAATGTCCATCACGAAACGCTCGCATCTCCTGATCGCAATTGCCGCCATGTGTCTCACATTTGCGGCCGGCGCTGTCCGAGCGGAGGATGGCGTGCTGCGGGTCGGCATCATCACCGACATGAGCGGGCAATATTCCGACGGCAATGGCCCGGGATCGGTGATCGCGGCACAAATGGCGGCGGAGGAAATCGGCGGCACGGTCGCCGGCCGCAAGATCGAGATCATTTCGGCCGATCACCAGAACAAGCCTGACGTGGCGACCGGCATCGTGCGCAACTGGATCGACAACAAGGGTGTCGACGTGGTCGCCGAAGGCGTCAATTCCGCGGTGGCGCTCGCGATCCAGACGGTGACGCGCGAGCGCAAGAAGCTGTTCCTGATTTCGGGCTCCGGCTCGTCCGACCTCACCGGCAAGCAATGCTCGCCGACCAGCGTGCAGTGGACTTATGACACCTATGCCTCCTCGAACGCGACGGCGAAGGCCGTGGTGGCGCGCGGCGGCACGCCCTGGTTCTTCCTGACGGCGGACTATGCGTTCGGCCAGGCGCTGGAGCGCGATGCGAGCAAGGCCGTGACATCGGCCGGCGGCAAGGTGCTCGGCGCGGTTCGCCACCCCTTCGACACCGCCGATTTCTCGTCTTTCCTGCTGCAGGCCCAGTCCTCCGGCGCCAAGATCCTGGCGCTCGCCAATGCCGGTTCCGACTTCCGCAACGCGGTGTCGCAGGCCGACGAGTTCAACATCCGCGCCAGCATGCAGCTCGTCGCGCTGCAGGTGACGCTCACCGACGTGCCTGCGCTTGGCCTCGCGCATGCGCACGATCTGCTGTTCACCGATTCCTTCTATTGGGATCGCACGCCGGAGACGCGCGTCTTTGCCCAGGAGTTCTTCAAGCGTCATGGCGCGATGCCGACCGCCTACCAGGCCGGCGTCAACTCGGCGCTCCGGCACTACTTCAAGGCGGTCGCCGCCACCAACTCGGTCGATTCGGAGACCGTGATCGCGCAGATGCGCAAGACCCCGGTCAATGATTTCTTCGCCCAGAACGGCCTCGTGCGCGAGGACGGCCGGATGGTGCACGACATGTATTTGATGCGCATCAAGAAGCCGGAGGAGTCCAAGAGCAAATGGGATCTCTACGAGTATCTCGCGACGGTGCCGGGCGACCAGGCCTTCCGTCCGCTCGATGAAGGCGGCTGCCCTTACGTCGCCAAATCGCACTAGCGTCGCCCTCGCGTGAGTTTTTCTTCTATCATGCGCGAGTTTTGATCGATTGTCCGGCGCTGATCCTGACGATACGTTCGGATTGAGATCAGTCTCAGTCGGCAGATCATGCTCCTGCGCAGTTCCGAGCGAACTGCGTGCGGCGCCTTGACCTCGCTGAGCGATCCGGACAGGAGACGCAAGCAACATGACGGGCGACACGGGTGTTCGGGCTGGCCAGTGCCATTGCGGCGCAGTGCGTTTCGAGGTGACGCTCAGCGACGGCTTCAATTCGATCCGCCGCTGCACCTGCTCTTACTGCCGGATGCGTGGCGCTGTGGTTGCCATGGCGGAGATGGGCGGGATCAAGGTCCTGCACGGCGAGGATGCGTTGACAAGCTACCGCTTCCATACCGGATCGGTGCAGCACTTCTTCTGTTCGCGCTGCGGAATCTACACCCATCATCAACGACGATCCAATCAGAACCTGTATGCCGTCAACGTGGCTTGCCTGGACGGCGTAAGCCCATTCGATTTCCCCGATGTGCCTGTGATGGACGGCGTCAATCATACGAACGACACCGGCAAGCCGACGCGCCGCGCGGGCACACTCCGCTTCATCCCGGCCGACTAGCGGTCGCTGTCGGCCGACAACCGCCCGGCTCGTCGCGGGACGACGGTGATCGTGCAACAAATTCAGTGTCGTCCCTGCGAAAGCAGGGACCCATAAGCACCGATGCTGATTATTCCGCGTCGCCGGAACAACAAGTCCCCTTAACAACGGCCGCCGCGGAGTATGGGTCCCTGCTTTCGCAGGGACGACAGCTGTGGTGAAATCAAGCGGGACGTCATCGCGACGGCCCCATCACCGTGTTCACGAGGCAACATGACCAACACCATCGAGGGTCCCGACGGCGGCTACCGCTTCATGCCCGGCGTCAGTCAGTATTCCTGCGGCATCGGTGCGCTGCCCGGCTTTGCCATCGAGCGCGTCAGGTTCTCTGAACCGGTGCCGTTGAGCGCGGGTTTTGCAAGGATCGCGGATATCATTGGGGATGCGGGCCGTCCGCTGACAGCGTTCGGCGCCTGCGAACTGCGTTCCCCGGCGCCGTTCACCGAGGACGGCTTCAGGGCCTTCAACGAGATCTACATCAAGACGCTGGTCGCTTGGGGCGTGATGCGGGACGGCGTCAATCCGGTGGCGCGCAGCAATGTCTGTCCGAAGCTCGATCCGCCCGGCGAGCCGAGCTTCCACGCCTTCTGCTACACAGTGCCGGCCGCCAAGGACGAACCAACCAGCTTTGTCGTCGCCGGCAGCGGCGAGTCGGTCGAGGGCAAGGCCAATTACCGCGACCACACCGTCGCCCTTGGCGACACCAGCCCGGCCGGCCTCCTGGCGAAGGCGAAATTCGTGGCTGACGAGATGGAACGCCGGATGAGCTCGTTCGGCGGCCGTTGGCAGGACACCACCGCGGTGCAGCTCTACACCGTGCACGACGCCTATCCGGTGCTGGAAAGCGAGCTCGGCCGCCGCGGCGTGCTTCGCAACGGCTTGACCTGGCATTTCGACCGGCCGCCGGTGGTTGGCCTCGACTTCGAAATGGATTGCCGGCGCGTGCATCGCGAACGCGTGCTGTGACGTGTCGGTCGCGTGATGCATCAAAAGCGCGTGTGGGTGCATGTGGAAGCGTGCGCCCTTTCTTGACACGGATCGCGTCAACCGTTTCCCTTCGCCATCGACGTCAGTGGCTGGGTGAGCGCGGGTGCAGAACGAATCTGTAATCAGGCGGCGGGATCTGCTGGCGCTGATTGGCACCATTGCCGGCAGTTCGGCGATGTATCACGCGATGACGAGCCTCGGCTTCGCGTCGGAATCCGCCTACAAGGGGCCGCTGAAGCTCGCAGGCGACGTGAAGGGCGCCTCGGTGCTGATTCTCGGCGCGGGGCTTGCCGGGATGACCGCGGCGCTGGAGCTGCGCAAGGCCGGCTACAAGGTCCAGATCCTCGAATTCAACAACCGCGCCGGCGGCCGCAACTGGTCGATCCGCGGCGGCGACAGTTTTGTCGAACTCGGCGGCTTCAGGCAGATCAGCAAATTCGAGCAGGGGCTCTATCTCAATCCCGGTCCGTGGCGGATTCCCTATCATCACCGTGCGCTGCTCGACTACTGCCGCCGGCTCAATGTGACGCTGGAACCCTTCATCCAGCTCAACCACAACGCCTATCTGCACGCGACGCGTGCATTCGGCGGCAAGCCGCAGCGCTTTCGCAGCATCAAGGCGGATTTCCAGGGCGGGGTCTCGGAGCTGCTCGCAAAGATCACCCAGCAGGGCCGGCTCGACGAGACCGTCGGCAAGGAAGATCAGGAGATCCTGCTGCAGTCGCTGCGCGACTGGGGCGCGCTGGATCGCGACTACAAGTACAATGCCAACCTCGTGTCGGCCGAGTTCCGCGGTTATGCGCGCGATCCCGGCGGCGGCTTGATGGGCGATCCGCTGCCCAGCGACCCGATCTCGCTGCAGGAGCTGCTGCGGTCGCGGATGTGGCGCTATCTGCAGACCTTTGCACGCTACGATTTCCAGACCACCATGTTCCAGCCGGTCGGCGGCATGGACATGATCGGCAAGGCGTTCGCGCGCGAGGTCGGCGATCTCATCCGCTATGGCGCCAAGGTGACGCAGATCCAGCAGAACGGCTCCGGCGTCACCGTGAGCTATGTCGACACCGCCAATCCATCCACGGTGCAGCAGGCGACCGCCGACTGGTGCATCTGCACCATCCCGTTGCCGATCCTGAGCCAGTTGCCGGTCGATGTCAGCGCGCCGATGAAGAGTGCGATCGATTCCGTGCCCTATGCCGCCTCGGTGAAGATCGGCCTGCAGTTCAAGCGGCGGTTCTGGGAGGAGGATGACGCGATCTATGGCGGCATCAGCTACACCGACCTGCCGATCCGGCAGATCGCCTATCCGAACTATGGCTTCAACCGCGGCGGCCGGGGTATCCTGCTCGGCGCCTACATGTATGGCGGCGCCAATTCCTTCGAGTTCACCGCGATGACGCCGGCCGAGCGGGTCGCCAGCGCGGTCGAGTTCGGCGCCGCAATCCATCCGCAGTACAGAAGCGAATTCGAGAACGGCGTCGCGGTGGCCTGGCATCGTGTGCCGTTCACGCTCGGCTGCGCCGGCGAATGGACCGAAGCCGCCCGCGCGCAGCATTACCGCAATCTCTGCCAGATCGACGGCCGTATCGTGCTGGCGGGCGAGCACGCTTCGCAGCTGCCGGCTTGGCAGGAGGGCGCGATCCTGTCCGCGCTCGACGTCATCTCCCGGCTGCACGAACGCGTGGTGAAGACGTGATGATGCGGACCGCAACATCCGTCGTCGCTGCACTGGCGCTGCTGTCGGCGACGGCAGCCCCTGGGCAGGACAGTGGCGCGGGCAGGCGCACCTTCTCTTCGGGCTACCGCTTCGTCGAGATGACCGGCGAGGAGCTGTTCGCCAATGTGTGCCAGGGCTGCCACATGCCGGATGCGACGGGCGCGACCGGGGCGGGCATTTACCCGTCGCTGGCCGGCAACAAAAATCTCGAGGCCGGCAGCTATCCGGTCTTCCTGGTCATCAATGGCCGCCGCGGCATGCCGGCGTTCGGCGACATGATGACCGATGGTCAGATCGCCGCCGTTGTGAATTATCTGCGGACGCACTTCAGCAATAACTATGAGGACGCGGTGACGACCAAGGATGTCCAGGACGCCCGCCGCTGACAAAAACACTCGGGGAGAGTTTGATGAAGTTCACCGGTATCGCACTGGGCGCCGCGCTGTCGGCGGCTGCAACTGCCGCCTGTGCAGACGTCGTCAGGCATCCGATTCCCAACTCGACATTCCCGATCGCGCAGGCAGTAACCGTCACCGGCAACACCACGACCGTCTATGTCAGCGGCCAGGTGCCGCCGGCGATTAACAAGGACGCCGATCCGTCGAGCCCGCAGGCCTATGGCGATATCAAGACGCAGACCGTCGGCGTGCTCAACCGCATCAAGACCATTCTGGAAGGCCAGGGCCTTGGCATGGGCGACGTCGTCAAGATGCAGGTGTTCCTGGTGCACAACGCGTCCGCGCCGATGGACTTCAAGGCCTTCATGGAGGGCTACACCCAGTTCTTCGGCGGCAGCCAGCCGAATCTGCCGGCGCGCTCGGTGGTCGGCGTCGCAGCCCTCGCCAATCCCGGATTCCTGGTCGAGATCGAGGTGATCGCGGCCAAGGACACCAACAAGGACACGAAATAAGGACTGCAAATAGCGTGCGCGAAACCGCGGAGCATGCGCGCGGAAATTGAAGGGCTCGCCGTCTTGCCAAAGCGCAGATCGCCTGTCTGAATTCGCCTTCAATCAGGCGGTGGAATTCTGGGAGAGCATGATGTCGCACAAGGCTAGAGACACGGTTCGATCGCTGCGGCTCGCGGCGGCGCTCGGTCCGGTGCTGCTCGCAGCCGGCGCCGCGGCGCAGGGGCTGACCGAGCAGCAGCAATTCGCCCGCGGTATCTACCAGGAACTGGTCGAGATCAACACGACCACCGCGACCGGCGATACCCAGAAGGCGGCGGAGGCGATGGGCGCGCGGCTCCGTGCGGCGGGTTTCCCCGAGGTCGACGTGCACGTGTTCTCGCCGGCACCGCACAAGGGCAATCTGGTGGCGCGGCTGCACGGCTCCGGCGCGCGCAAGCCGATCCTCCTGGTCGCCCATATCGACGTCGTCCCCGCCAACCGCGAGGACTGGTCGGTCGATCCGTTCAAGCTCACCGAGCAGGACGGCTATTTCTACGGCCGTGGCTCCAGCGACGACAAATACATGGCGTCCGCCTTCATCACCAATCTGATCCGCTACAAGAAGGAGGGCTACAAGCCCGATCGCGACATCATCGTGGCGCTCGAGACCGACGAGGAGATCCTCGATGCCAACGGTCTCGGCATGCAGTGGCTGATCAAGAACCACCGCGACCTGATCGATGCCGAGTTCGCGCTCAATGAAGGCGGCGGCGTCGGTCTCAAAAACGGCAAGGCGATCCGCAACAGCGTGCAGACCAGCGAGAAGGTCTCGATCGGCTACCAGCTCACGGTGAAGGATCGCGGCGGCCACTCGTCGCTGCCGCGCAAGGACAATGCGATCTATCACCTCGCCGAAGGCCTCGTGCGGCTCTCCAATTACAGCTTCCCGATGAACCTCAACGAGACCACGCGGATCTATTTCACCAAGACCGCCGAGGTCGACACGTCGCATGCCGACGACATCAGGGCGATCCTGGCGCCGCAGCCCGATCCGGCGGCGCTGGCGCGATTGTTGGAGAATCCGGGCTATAATGCGCAGCTCCGTAGCACCTGCGTCGCGACCATGCTGGAGGGCGGCCACGCCATCAACGCGCTGCCGCAGTTGGCGACCGCCAAGGTGAACTGCCGGATCCTGCCGGGCGAGCCGGTCGAGGGCGTGCAGGCGGCGATCGAGCGCGTGCTCGCCGACGAGCAAATCGCGGTGGCTCCGACCGGCAAGGCCGTGCTGAGCCCGCCATCGCCCCTGAATGAGGAGATATTGGGTTCGATCGAGAAGCTGTCAAAGGAGTTCTGGCCGGATGCGTCGATCGTTCCGGTCATGAGCACCGGCGCAACCGACGGCAGCTATCTGCGCAATGCCGGAATTCCGACCTATGGTCATTCCGGGCTGGCCGCCGATGTCGACGACAATCGCAACCATGGCAAGGACGAGCGCGTGCTCGTCAAGTCATTCTACGAGGGCGAGGAGTATCTCTATCGCCTGGTCAAGATGCTCGCCGGCGGGAAATGATGGCTGACAGCAAGACAAAGACACGGGTTGCGGTCGCCGGCCTCGGCGCGATCGGCACCGACGTCGCCAAGGCGCTCGATCAGGGCATCGAGGGCCTGACGCTGGTCGCGGTGTCGGCGAACAGCCCGGACAAGCACCGCGGCTGGGTGGCGGAGCTCAAGTCGGCGCCGAAGCTGGTGCCGATCGAGCAGCTGGCGGAGGTCGCCGACATCGTGGTCGAATGCGCGCCGAGCAAGGTGGTCCGTTCGATCGTGGCGCCGGTGGTCGAGCGCGGCAAGACCGCGGTCGTGCTCAGCGTCGGCGCGCTGCTGCAGAACGAGGACCTCGTCGATCTCGCGAGAGCCCATGGCGGCCAGATCATCGTGCCGACCGGCGCGCTGATCGGGCTCGATGCCGTGACTGCCGCGGCGATCGGAACCATTCATTCGGCGAGGCTGGTGACGCGCAAGCCGGTCGCGGGCCTGGTCGGTGCGCCGCATCTGGTCGAGAACAACATCCGGATCGAAGGCATCACCGAGCCGCTGCGTATCTTCGAGGGCAGTGCGCGCGACGCCGCCAAGGGCTTTCCGGCCAACCTCAACGTCGCGGTGGCGCTATCGCTGGCCGGCATCGGCCCCGACCGCACAAGGGTCGAGATCTGGGCGGATCCGACCGTGACCCGCAACACCCACCGGATCGAGGTCGATTCCGATTCAGCGCGGTTCTCGATGATGATCGAGAACATTCCCTCGGAGAACCCGAAGACCGGCCGCATCACCGCGCTGTCGGTGATCGCCTGCCTGCGCAAGCTGCGCGCGTCATTGCGGATCGGCACATGATGAAGATTGCACCCGACGATCTGTTGCTGGTCATCGACGTGCAGAACGATTTCTGCCCCGGCGGTGCGCTGGCGGTCGCGGACGGCGATGCCGTCGTGCCTGTCGTCAACCGGCTCGCTGCGCGCTTCGACCATGTCGTGCTGACCCAGGACTGGCATCCGGCGGGCCACAGCTCGTTTGCGACCTCGCATCCGGGCGCGGCGCCGTTCTCCGAGATCGCCATGCCGTATGGGCCGCAGACGCTGTGGCCGGATCATTGCATCCAGGGCAGCGCGGGCGCGGCGTTTCATCCCAACCTTGCGATCGACCGGGCCGAGCTCGTGATCCGCAAGGGCTTCCGCGTCGCGATCGATTCCTACTCGGCATTCTTCGAGAACGACCGCAAGACGCCGACCGGGCTCGCCGGCTATTTGCGCGAGCGCGGCCTCAGGCGCGTCGTGATGGCGGGGCTCGCCACGGACTATTGCGTGCAGTACTCGGCGCTCGATGCGCGCCGGCTCGGTTTCGAGACCATTGTCGTGCTGGCGGGCTGCCGCGCCATCGATCTCGGCGGTTCGCTTGCTGTCGCCACCGCGGCGATGCGCGAGGCCGGGGTGGAGCTTGTCGAGGAGGTCGTCTGAGCGTGGCCAAGGAGGGGGCAAAAACCGTTGTTTTGACTGGCCTTTTGTTCTAATCCCCAGCCGTTGATGATCACGCGCAGCGGAGCTTTCGTGTCGGGACAGGTTTTGCGGATTGGGACGCGCAAGAGCGCGATGGCGCTCGCGCAGACGGAGGAGGTCGCGCGGCTGCTGCGCGCCTCGGCGGGCGACCTTGCCGTCGACATCGTCAAGTTCGAGACCCGCGGCGACCAGGACCAGACCAGCAAGCTGTTGCGCCATGGCGGCAAGGGCGGCGCCTTCGTCGCCGAGATCCGCGAAGCCATGCGCGCCGGCACCTTGCAGGCGGCGATGCATTCGCTCAAGGACGTGCCGGGCAACGAGGAGACGCCGGGTCTCGTCATTGCCGCGATGCTGGCGCGCGACGCCGCCAATGACAGCCTCGTGCTGCGGCCGGGCTTGTCGCTGGAGACGCTGCGTGCCGCGCGCGGCAAGGGCTTCATGATCGGTACCAACGCCGTGCGCCGCGCCGCCTATCTGCGCCGGCTGTTTCCGGATGCGACCGTGATCCATTATCGCGGCGCCGCCGACACGCGAGTTGCAAAACTCGATCGGGGCGACAAGCAGCGGCTGCCTGGCGGCGGCGAGGTCGGGCCGGCGGATGCGCTGGTGATGGCGCGCTCTGGCCTCGAGCGCATAGGCATGACCGCGCGCATCGCGCATGATTTCTCGGTCGGCGAGATGTTGCCGGCGGTCGGCCAGGGCATCGTCGCGGTGGAATGCGTCGAGACCGACTGGGCGACGCGGGCGCGGCTGGCCGGGATCGACAACGCGCAGTCGCGGCTTGCCGCCGAGGCCGAGCGCGAGGTGCTGTGGGTGCTCAACGGCCATTGCAATTCGCCGATCGCCGGCCACGCCACGCTCGCCGGAGGCGAGCTGACGCTGCGCGCCTCCGTGCTCGACGAGGCCGGCGCCGGCTTCATCGAGGTGACGCGGCGCGGGCCCGCGGATCGTCCGCGCGAACTCGGCCGCGCCGTCGGCATGGAGCTGCTCGCGAAGGGCGCCGCCGAGATCATCGACCGCACACGGGTCGACGAGTAGCGATATCTATCCCACGTCGTCCCGGCGAAAGCCAGGACGACGCCGGTGTAGGCGGCCTAATCCCGATCGGCCCGCAGCGGCCAACTGCCGGTGATCCGGAAGCGGGATGCGGTGTCCGTTTGCTTGAACAGCGCGATGCGGTCGATCGCAAGCGACGCGAGCTCGATCGCCGCGAACCGTGTGCGCAGCTGCGCCACGATCGGGCCGCGCCGCTCGTCGCTCAGCCGTCCCGTCAGCGTCATGTGGAAGCGGAACTCCTCCATGACGTAGGGATAGCCCCAGCGATCGAGATAGTCGCACTGCCGCGCGGTGAGCCGCTCGGGCTTGCGCCGCGCGCGATCCGCGGCCGTCAGCGGTGCGCGGAACGCGTCGAATTCGGTGACGCAGTCGGCGGCAAGCTGCTGCAGTTCGTCCGAGCGGCCGGCCGGGATCACCGCGATGAAGCCGCTGATCGCATCGACCACGGGTTCGATCACCGGAATGCGCCGCGCGCGGCCGGCGAAGGCGGCACAGGCATCGAGAAGCTCGGCCTCGCTCCGACCGTCGACGAGCGCGGTGGGCGCCTTCAGCGTGGCGTGGAATCCATACTTGCGCGGATCTTCGGTCACCTCATGCCAGTCGGACGCGACGCCATCGGGAAACGGAAGGTCGTCGCCCGACACTGCATCGTAGCCGAGCAGCGTCGAACCGAAGCGGTGCAGGGCGCTGTCGGGTGACGGCGCATAATAGATCGCGTAGCGCGGGGTACTGGCCATGGGACTGGGCTACGCCGCCGCAACTGTCTTGCGCGGCGCGAGCGAATGAACGAGGCAGCTCGCGTCCGCCAGATGCACCAGCCGTCCGGCTGAGATCACGGCGACGATGCGCGGCCGCAGCGGCGCCCTATCGTCGACGACGACGATGTCGGCGCGGCGGCCCGCGGCGAGCACACCGCGATCGGCGAGCCCTGCCGCGTGTGCCGGAGCCGACGAGATCAGGTCCCAGGCCCTGGCGAGCGGCAGGATGCCGTCGGCGACGAGGCGGAACGCCGCGAGCAGCTGCGCCGGATAATAGTAGTCGGACGCCAGCACCGAGCAGAGGCCTAGTGCGATCATGTCGGATGCCTTGGTCCAGCCGGTGTGGCTGCCGCCGCGCACCACATTGGGCGCGCCGAACACGATGAAGTCGCCCGCATCAGCGGCATCGCGCGCGGTCTCCTCGTTGACCGGGAATTCGGCGATCACAGCGCCGAGCGCACGAAACTCCTGGCGCATCGCCGGGCTGTTGTCGTCATGCGACAGCATGCGGATATCGGCCGCGCGTGCGGCGGCGGCCAGTCGCGCGATCGAGGCGGGTACCTCGGGGCGGCGCGCGACGACCCGGTCGAGCATGTCGTTGACGGCCTCGACGGAGAGTCCGGTGCGTTCGGCCAGCTGGTTGCGCTTCTTCGGCTTGACGTTGCTGTGGTCGTTGAAGGCGAACAGGTCGATGCGGCCTTCACTGAGCCATTGAATGATCTCGGCCTCGGCCTCGAGATTGTGGGTCTCGTGGCGCAGGTGGAAGCGCGTGTCGGCGGCGAGCTGCGGCCGCAGTGCCTCGATCGCGTCGAGCAGCTTGCGCGCATTCTCCGCGCTGCGCAGGCCGGGCTCCCACGACCAGGTCGTGCCATGAAACACGGTGGTGATGCCGTTGGCGATCGCCTGCCGGTCGCTGTCGATCAACGCGACGTCAGTCGGGAAGTCGACACTGGGGCGCGGCATCATCTGCCGCTCGAACGCATCGCCGTGCAGGTCGATGATGCCGGGCAGCACCAGCAGGCCGCTGGCATCGATGTGAAGCGCGGCGCGGCCCTGCTCGGCGTCGAGCGCGCCGATGTCGCGGCCCGCGGTCCGCAGCGAGGTCTCGACCAGTGCGCCGTCAACCAGCGTGCGTCCGGCTTCGATGAAAATATCAGTCACGATGCGGCGCTCCGTTGTTTGGCTTGCGATTGGGATACGGCCTCGGCCTCATGCTTGTCGAGGAATTCCTCGACCGCGAGCTTGCGAAAATCGGGCAGGACACGCCGAAGTGTTTCGTGATCCCAGTCCCACCATGCGAGCGCGGCAAGGCGGTCGGCGATCGTCTCGGAGAAGCGCCGCTTCACCGGCCGCGCCGGATTACCGGCGACGATGGTGTAGGCAGGGACATCCTTGGTCACGATCGCGCCGGCGGCGACGACAGCGCCGGTTCCGATGTTCCGGCCCGGTAGCAGGATCGCGCCATGCCCGATCCAGACGTCATGGCCGATATGCACGTGATGCGCACGTCGCCAGTTGAAGAAATCGGTGTCGTCGCTCTCTCCGGGGAAGTAAGCGCTGGCGCGGTAGGTGAAATGCGCCTGACTAGCGCGATGCATCGGGTGGTTGCCGGGATTGATGCGGGTCATCGCCGCGATCGAGCAGAACTTGCCGATAGAAGTGTAGGTGATCTGGCTGTCGTTCACGACGTAGGAGTAGTCATCCATGCTGACTTCAAGCAGGATCGTGCGCGCGCCGACCTCGGTATATTTGCCGAGCTTGCTCTCGCGCACCGACGCCGTCGGGTCGACGGTCGGCACAACCGAGAGTGTTTTTCCGGCCATTGGAGCCTCCGCAAATCTTCAAGAATCTTGGGCTTCCGGGGAATGCGCGCTCGTCATCGGGACGCTTGATGACAACATCATGACGTTGCGATGACGGCAAGGGGAGCGACAAGGGAGGTGTGGACGATCGCCGCATCGCAGCGCTGCCGTCACATAACTGTAAAACGCCGGGGATAGCGATGGCCCAACGAGGCGCGGTTGGAGCATTACATGCTGGTGGTGGAAGGTTTGACGTGCCGTTTCGGCACGAAAGCCGCAGTCGACAACGCGTCCTTTTCGATCGCGCCGGGCAGCTTTGTCGGCGTGATCGGCCGTTCCGGTGCCGGCAAGTCGACGCTGCTGCGGATGATCAACCGTCTCGCCGATCCGACCTCCGGCCGTATCCTGTTCGAAGGCACCGACGTCACCGCCCTGCGCGGCAAGGAACTGCGGCAGTGGCGCGCGCGCTCGGCGATGATCTTCCAGCAGTTTAATCTGGTCGGCCGCCTCGATGTGCTGACCAATGTGCTGATGGGCCGGCTGGCCCAGATTCCGTCATGGCGCTCGCTGGCGCAGGTCTGGCCGGAGCAGGACAGGGCACTCGCGCTGTCGGCGCTCGAGCAATTCGACATCGCCCAGCTGGCGGCGCAGCGCGCCGACCAGCTGTCCGGCGGCCAGCAGCAGCGCGTCGCGATCGCCCGCGCGCTGGTGCAGGAGCCCGACATCATTCTCGCCGACGAGCCGATCGCCTCGCTCGATCCGCGCAACACCAAGATCGTGATGGATGCGCTACTGCGGATCAACAAGCACTTCGGCATCACGGTGCTCTGCAACCTGCACTCGCTCGACCTGGCACGGACCTATTGCGATCGCCTGGTCGGCATGGCGGCGGGTCGCGTGGTGTTCGATGGCGCCCCCGCCGCGCTCACCGACCATATCGCCCGCGAGCTCTATGATCTCGAGGCCAATGACGTCATCGGCGCGGCGCCGTTGCCCGCGCCCGACGGTGCGACTGCTCCGGCACTCGGCACCGCAGCCGCGGCCTGACGGCCGCGCATTTTCAATCTGGGAGGCCGGGCATTTTGCCCGGCCAACAGCTGCAACTACGACAAAAGAGGGGTAGTCATGTTCACTCGTCGCATCATTCTGGCTGGCGCTGCCGCGCTGGCGTTTGCCGGTTCGGCCTCCGCGGAGGACTGGAAGGCAAAATATCCGGAGCTCACCTTCGCTGTGGTTCCGGCCGAGAACGCCTCCGGCGTCACCGAGCGCTGGACGCCGTTCGTGGCGTATCTGTCGAAGGAGCTCGGCGTGAAGGTCACGCTGCGCATTGCCAACGACTACGCGGCCGTCATCGAGGGCCAGCGCGCCGGCAACATCCAGATCGCCAGCTACGGCTCGGCCTCGTTCTCTCGCGCGCGCCTGACCGGCGTCAAGACCGACGCGTTCGCCAACGACATGAACGCCGACGGTTCGACCGGCTATTACTCGGTGTTCTTCGTCAAGGCGTCGAGCCCGTACAAGACCGTCGAGGACCTGAAGGGCAAGAACCTCGGCCTGGTCGATCCGAATTCGACGTCCGGCAACAACGTGCCGCGCTTCGAACTCAACAAGATGGGCATCGCGAACGCCGAAGGCTATTTCGGCAAGGTCGTGTTCACCGGCAGCCACGAGAACGCCGTCCTGGCGCTGTCGCAGGGAACCGTCGATGTGGCCGCCAACCAGTGGACCAACGAGGACGATTCCACGCTCGCCCAGATGCTGACCAAGGGCATGCTGAAGAATGCCGACGGCTCGGCGATGAAGAAGGATGATTTCCGCATCATCCACAAGTCGGCGCTGATCATCAACGGCCCCTATGCGTACAACACCGATCTTCCGGAGGACCTGAAGGCTGCGATCGCAAAAGCCTTCTTCGACGCCCCGACCAAGGACAAGGCCGCCTTCGACCGTCTGTCCGACGGTCAGAAGAAGGGCTTCCATCCCGCCACCACCAAGGATTGGGACGGCACCATCGAGCTGATCAAGTTCGTCGATGGTCTGCGCAAGAAGGCGAGTTGATCGCACGCCCGACGTCACGAGGGCCGGGCGCATAGCCCGGCCCTTTCTCTCCACTCAACTCCGAACCGGACTGGCACGCGTCGATGGCGACCGCCGTATCCATTCTTCCAGCGCAGCAACTGGCGACGCTGGAGGACGCCTACCGCAAGTCCGTCGCGCGCAAGCGGTTGAAAGCCGCGCTGGCAACGGCGGCATTCTGCGCGGTGCTGGTGATCGCGGCGTTCGGCGCGGAAGTGAACCTGCGCACGCTGTTCACCTATTTTGGCAATTTCGTCAGCTATTTCGATCGCATCCTGACGCTGGATTCCGGCGCGCGGGTCTGGACCGATCCCGCCGAATGGTTCTGGGGTTGGCATAAATGGCTGAAGATGCTCGGCGAGACGATCCTGATCAGCTATGTCGGCACGCTGACGGGTGCCGTGCTCGCCTTCGCGCTCAATTTCTTCGCCGCCCAGAACACCTCGCCGGGACCGTGGGTACGCTTCGTCGTCCGCCGCCTGCTCGAATTCGCCCGCACTGTGCCCGGCATCGTGTTCGCGCTGATCTTCGTGATCGCGTTCGGCCTCGGCCCGATGGCGGGCGTGCTGGCGATCGCGATCCACACCACCGGGGCGCTCGGCAAGCTGTTTGCCGAGATCGTCGAGAATGCCGACATGAAGCCGGTCGAGGGCATCCGCTCCACCGGCGCGAGCTGGCTGTCCTGCATGCGATTTGCGGTGCTGCCGCAGGTCTCGGCGGGCTACGCCAGCTATGCGCTGCTGCGCTTCGAGATCAACGTCCGTGAGGCGTCGGTGATGGGCTTCGTCGGCGCCGGCGGCATCGGCCAGGAGCTGGTGGTCGCGATCCGCAAGTTCTACTATTCCGACGTCAGCGCTATCCTCGTCACCATCATCATCACCGTCTTCATCATCGACATCTCGACCGGCTGGCTGCGCGGCCGGCTGTTCGGCAAGGAGACCCGCCGATGAGTCAGATGCCGAGGCCGGACACCGCGGAATTGCGCGCGAAATACCCCGGCGTGTTCGAGCGTCCGGCGTCGGCACGGCTGGCGATGCCGGCCATGATCGCCGCGGCGGTCGCGATCTTCGTGTTCGGGCTGGTCGATCTCGACTTCTCACCGTCCCGGCTGCTCTCGGGCCTCGGCGAGCTCGGCTGGATCACCATGTTGATGCTGCCGCCGAATCCCGGCTCGTCGTTCCCGCTCTACATGCAGGCGCTCGGCGAGACGCTGTCGATCGCGCTGCTCGGCACCACGCTTGCCGCGCTGCTGGCGCTGCCGGTCAGCCTACTGGCGGCGCGCAATATCATCCCCTCGAATCTGATCCGCTTTCCGGTACGCCGCTTCCTGGATTCGATCCGCGGCGTCGACACGCTGATCTGGGCGCTGGTCTGGATCAACGTCGTCGGCCTCGGCCCGTTCGCCGGCGTGCTCGCGATCATGGTGTCCGACTTCGGCGCGTTCGGAAAGCTGTTCTCGGAGGCGATCGAGGCGGCGGATCGCAAGCAGGTCGAGGGCATCCGCGCCTCCGGCGGCAACGCGCTGCACGAAATCCGCTTCGGCCTGCTGCCGCAGGTGCTGCCCGTGATCGCCGGGCAGGTGCTCTACTTCATCGAGTCGAACACCCGTTCGGCGACCATCATCGGCATCGTCGGCGCCGGCGGCATCGGCTTGCAGCTCGCCGAGCAGATCCGCGTGCTGGAATGGCAGAAGGTATCGTTCCTGATCCTGATGATCCTGATCGCCGTTGCCGCGATCGATTTCATCTCCAGCAAGCTGCGTTTTGCGATCATCGGGCAAAGAGCGGTGTTGTAGGACCCTACCTCGCCCCCGCTCTTGCGGGGAGAGGTCGGATTGCACTCGGCGATGCGAAGCATCGTCCGCTGCAATCCGGGTGAGGGGTGTTTCCCCGTACTCACATCCGTCGGATTCGCGGAGATAGCCCCTGACCCCAACCCTCTCCCCCGTAAGAACGGGGAGAGGGGGAGGAACCGTCAACCGTTCTCGACCAGAAACTCGACGCGCTCGGCGGCGAAGCGCGAGCGCTTGGTCACCAGCGGCTGGTCCAGCATGTCGACGTCAGTGGCGTCGACCACCAGCACCGGCCGTCCCAGCGGCAGGTCGAGCCGCGCGGCGTCGGTCGCATCGACGATCGCCGCGGTGATCCGGGTCGAGGCGCGGTGGTAGTCCTTGACGCCGTAATGTCCGAGCAGCTTGGTCATCGAGCGAACGTTGGCGAATACGCTGCCGGCATCGGGAAACCGCTCGGCCGACAGCCAGGTGGTGGAAACGCAGATCGGCGTCCGGTCGGCGAGCCGCACCGCTTCGATCCGGATCAGCGGCGCACCGATCTTCAGACCCAGTTCGCGTGCGATCTCGCGATTGGCAACGTCGTCGCCTGCCTCGATCAACTGGCCGCGCGGCTCGTGACCGCCGGCGCCGACGATCTCGGAAAATCGCGTGCGTGAGCGCAAGGGATAGGCGAGGCGCTGGGCTTCGACATAGGTGCCGCTGCCGCGCTCTGCGCGCACCAGGCCGCGCTCGGCCAATGCGGCGAGCGCCCGCCGCACGGTGTGGCGGTTGACCCGGTACGTCTCGGCGATCTCCATCTCGCCGGGCAGCTTTTCGCCGGCGGCAAAGCGGCCGTCAGCGATGCCGCGCTCGATGCCGTCGGCGACCTGCCGCCACAAGGCGACGCCGGAACTTTCCTGCATGCTCATGGCGCGGTGATACCAGAAATCTTTGGTTTGTCACGAAACAGTCATGGCGCTCCGCTATCAAGTTGTCTAGTATCATAGACAACTTGATGCAAGCAAGGTTGCCCAAAGGTTGCTCATGAATTCGACCGGACCAAACAGCAAACAGGCCCAGCGCAAGGCCGCGATGACGGTGCTGGCGCATGCCGCCGCTGCCGACATCGCAGGCAGGCTGGCGGCGATCGCGGTGCCCGCGCATGAGAACCTGCGCGAGCCGGAAAACGGCCTTGTGATGCTGCGCGGGCGGATCGGCGGCGACGGTGCGCCGTTCAATCTCGGCGAGGCGACGGTGTCGCGCGCGGCGGTGCGGCTTGCGACTGGCGAGGTCGGCTTCGGCTACACGCTCGGCCGCGACGCACGGAAGGCGCAGATGATCGCGCTGTGCGACGCCATGGTGCAGTCGGCGGAGCTGTCCGGCGAGGTGGAGGCCAAGGTGATCGCGCCGCTGCGCGTCGCCATGGACGCCGAACGCGGCCGCAAGGCAGCGGAAACCGCGGCGACGCGGGTTGATTTCTACACGATGGTGCGCGGTGAGGGATGATGCAATGACGACGATTGCCGAAATGCCCGCGGGCTTTGCCGACAAGGTGCTGTCGGCGCAGTCGACCTTCCGTTCCGTGATGGATGCGATGGCGCGCCCGGGCAGCGTGCAGCGGGTTGCCGCGAGCGTGGGAACACCGGCCGGCATGATGCGCGGCGCGGCCGCGATCGCGCTGACGCTGTTCGATCACGACACGCCAATCTGGCTCGATGCTGCGATGTCGGCGACACCGGACGTCGCCCGCTGGCTGAAGTTTCACGCCAGCGCGCCGGTGGTCACCGATTCCTCGATCGCGAGCTTCGCTTTGATCGGCGATGCCGCGAGCCTGCCGGCGCTGGAGCATTTTGCGTTCGGCAGCAGCGAATATCCTGACCGGTCGACCACGCTGATCCTGCAGGTCGACAGCCTGTCGCAGGGCCCGGCTTTCGAGCTGAAAGGGCCCGGCATCGACGGCAGCGCCGTGCTGCAGGCGATGCTCAAGCCGCGCGACCTGTTCCAGCGGCTTGCGATCAACGAAGCTCTGTTCCCGCGCGGCATCGATGTCGTGCTGGTCCATGACGATGCCATTGTCGCGATCCCGCGCACCACGCGGCTGATCGCAAGCGGAGTGTGAGCGATGTATGTAGCCGTCAAGGGAGGCGAACGCGCCATCGAGAACGCTCATCGGCTGCTCGCGCATGAGCGGCGCGGCGACCGCGACGTGCCCGAGGTGACGCTGGCACAGATCTCCGAGCAGCTCGCGCTGGGCGTCGATCGCGTGATGACCGAAGGTTCGCTCTACGACCGCGAGCTCGCGGCACTCGCGATCAAGCAGGCGCGCGGCGACATGATCGAAGCGATTTTCCTGGTCCGCGCCTTCCGCGCCACGCTGCCGCGCTTTGGCGCCACCGAGCCGGTCAACACCGGCGAGATGCAGGTGCGGCGGCGGATCTCCTCTACCTTCAAGGACGTTCCGGGCGGCCAGATCCTGGGGCCGACCTTCGACTACACCCATCGCCTGCTCGATCCGCAGCTCGCGGAAGGCTTTGTGCCGGAGCAGCCGATGGTCGCCGAAGCCTCGCAGGCGGCGACGCCGCGGGTGACTGACATTCTCGGCCGCGACGGCCTGATCGAGTCCTCGCCGCAGGCAGATAGCGACACGCCGGTCGGCGACCTCACGCGCGAGCCGCTGAGCTTTCCGGCCGACCGCGATTTGCGGCTGCAGAATCTGGCGCGCGGCGACGAGGGCTTCCTGCTCGCGCTCGGCTACTCGACGCAGCGCGGCTACGGCCGCAATCACCCGTTCGCCGGCGAGATCCGCTTCGGCGAGGTCGAGGTCGAGTTCTTCGCCGAGGACGCCGGCTTTGCCGTGCCGCTCGGCTCGATCGAATTGACCGAGTGCCAGATGGTCAACCAGTTCAAGGGCTCGACGACCGAGGCGCCGTGCTTTACCCGCGGCTATGGCCTCGCCTTCGGACAGAGCGAACGCAAGGCCATGTCGATGGCGCTGGTCGATCGCTCGCTGCGTGCGCGCGAGCTCGGCGAGGAGGCGGCGGCGCCGGCGCAGGACGAGGAGTTCGTGATGTCGCACTCCGACAATGTCCAGTCGACCGGCTTCGTCGAGCATCTCAAGCTGCCGCATTATGTCGACTTCCAGTCCGAGCTCGGTCTCTTGCGCAAGCTGCGGCAGGAGTTTGCGGAAGCCAACGAGGCGGTGGAAATGCAGGAGGCTGCGGAATGAACGCGCCGACGTACAACTTCGCCTATCTCGACGAGCAGACCAAGCGGATGATCCGCCGCGCGATCCTCAAGGCGATCGCGATCCCCGGTTATCAGGTGCCGTTTGCGAGCCGCGAGATGCCGATGCCGTATGGCTGGGGCACCGGCGGCGTGCAGGTGACGGCGGCGATCCTCGGTCCCGACGACGTGCTGAAGGTGATCGACCAGGGCTCGGACGACACCACCAACGCGATCTCGGTCCGCAAATTCTTCGGCAAGACCGCTGGTGTCGCGACCACGACCTCGACCACGGACGCGACCGTGATCCAGACCCGGCATCGCATTCCCGAGGCGTCGCTGCATGCCGGACAGGTGCTGGTCTATCAGGTGCCGATCCCCGAGCCGTTGCGCTTCCTCGAGCCGCGCGAGACCGAGACGCGGCGCATGCACGCGCTCGCCGAATACGGGCTGATGCACGTCAAGCTCTACGAGGACATCGCGCGCTTCGGCCATATCGCCACCGCCTATGCCTATCCGGTGAAGGTGAACGCACGCTACGTGATGGACCCGTCGCCGACGCCGAAATTCGACAATCCGAAGATGGACAATTGCGCGGCGCTGCAGCTGTTCGGCGCCGGCCGCGAGAAGCGCATCTACGCGATCCCGCCCTACACCACCGTCGTCTCGCTGGACTTCGAGGATCACCCGTTCACGCGCTACCGCTTCAACGCGCCCTGCGCACTGTGCGGCGCCGACAATTCCTATCTCGACGAGATCGTCACCGACGACAAGGGCGGGCGGATGTTCGTCTGCTCCGACACGGACTTCTGCGAGCAGCGCCAGGCCGCCGGCCATCATGGCACCGAGAGCGCGGCGCCGCACAAGGAGAAGGCGCATGTCTGAGCTCTCGAGCCTCGACAACGATGAGCCGTTGCTGGTGGCCGAGGGGCTTGCCAAGAATTACGGCCGGCTGGCCGCCTGCCGCGACGTCTCGTTCGCGCTCTATCCCGGCGAGGTGCTGGCGATTGTCGGCGAATCCGGCTCCGGCAAGTCGACGCTGCTGCAGCTGCTCTCGGCGCAGCTCGCGCCGAGCGCGGGCCGGGTGTCCTACCGGATGCGCGACGGCGTGCTGCGCGATCTCGCTGAACTCAGCGAGGCCGAGCGGCGCTTCCTGTTTCGCACCGATTGGGGCTTCGTGCACCAGGACCCGGCGCAGGGCCTGCGCATGGGCGTGTCGGCCGGCGCCAATGTCGGCGAGCGGCTGATGGCGGTCGGCTGGAATCATTACGGCCGCATCCGCGACACCGCGTCGACCTGGCTGGAGCGGGTCGAGATCGATGCCGGCCGCATCGACGACGCGCCGAAGACCTATTCCGGCGGCATGCGGCAGCGGCTGCAGATCGCCCGCAACCTCGTCACCGAGCCGCGACTGGTGTTCATGGACGAGCCGACCGGCGGCCTCGATGTCTCGGTGCAGGCGCGTTTGCTCGACCTGATGCGCAACCTCGTCAGCGAGCTCGGGCTTGCCGCGATCGTAGTGACCCACGATCTCGCCGTGGCGCGGTTACTCTCGCATCGCGTGATGGTGATGAAGGGTGGCCGCGTCATCGAGACCGGCCTCACCGACCAGGTGCTCGACGATCCGCGCGAGCCCTACACGCAGCTGCTCGTTTCCTCGATTCTTCCGCCATGAGCGTGCCAATGACCGCGATGATCGAACTTGCCAACGCCGAGAAGACCTTCACCATGCACCTGCAGGGCGGCGTCGAGCTGCCCGTGGTGCGCGGCGTCTCGTTCCACGCCGATCCGGGTGAGTGCGTGGTGCTGTCGGGCCCGTCGGGCGCCGGCAAATCCTCGATCCTGAAAATGATCTTCGGCAACTACCGCTGCGACAGCGGCCGGATCGGCATCCGCCATCACGGCAAGGTTGTCGACCTTGCCACCGCCGAGCCGCGCCAGGTGCTGAGCATCCGCCGCTCGACCATCGGCTATGTCAGCCAGTTCCTGCGCGCCGTGCCGCGGGTGGCGACGATCGACGTCGTTGCCGAGCCCTTGATCGCCAACGGCGTGGCGCGCGAGGAGGCCCGCGCGCGCGCTGGCCAGTTGCTGCGCCGGCTGAACATTCCGGAGCGGCTGTGGACCTTGCCGCCCTCGACCTTCTCCGGCGGCGAGCAGCAGCGCGTCAACATCGCGCGCGGCTTCATCTCGGACCTTCCGATCCTGCTGCTGGACGAGCCGACCGCTTCGCTCGATGCGGCGAATCGCGCCGTGGTGGTCGAGCTGATCGCCGAGAAGAAAACCAAGGGCGTCGCGATGGTCGCGATTGTCCATGACGACGAAATCCGTCATCTGATTGCCGACCGCATCGTCGATGTGACCTCGTTCGCGGCTGCTGCCTGAAGGACCGTTTGAAATGACCGCCAAGCAAGACATCATCATCGGCAACGCCCGGCTGGTCCTCGCCGATCGCGTGATCAAGCAGGGCTGGGTCGCGATATCAGGCGGCAAGATCGTCGAGTTCGGCGAGGGCAGGGCGCCCGAGGCCGCCGAGGATGCCGGCGGCGACCTCCTGATGCCCGGGCTGATCGAGCTGCACACCGACCATCTCGAGATGCACTATGTGCCACGGCCGAAGGTGTTCTGGAATCCAGTCGCGGCCGTGATCTCCTATGACGGGCAGCTCGCGACCTCAGGCATCACCACGGTGCTGGATTCGCTGCGGGTCTGGCGCGAGGACGGCGCCGAGGATGTCGACGGCCGCGCCGGCGTGCTGGCGGCGGCGATCTCGGCGGCGCGCGAGGAGAATCTGCTGCGCGCCGATCACTTCCTGCATCTGCGCTGCGAGGTCCCCATGCCGGACGTGGTTGCCGAGGCCAAGGAACTGATCGACCGGCCGGACGTGCGGCTGATGTCGCTGATGGACCACACGCCGGGCCAGCGCCAGTTCCGCGACGAGGTCAAGCTGCGCGACTACTATCGCGGCAAGGGCGGCGGTATGACCGACGCCCAGCTCGACGTGCTGTTCGCGCGCCGCTTCGCCTATCAGAAGGAATACGCCGTTGCGAACACCCGCGCCATCGTCGCGCTGGCGCATGAGTACAGGATCCCGCTGGCGAGCCATGACGACACCACGGATGAGAACGTGGTCGACGCCGTCAACGACAGGGTCGCGGTGGCGGAGTTCCCGACCACGATGGAAGCTGCGCGGGGCTTGCACGCCGCCGGCATCGACATCCTGATGGGCGCGCCGAATGTGGTGCGCGGCGGCTCGCACTCCGGAAATATCGCGGCGGTCGATCTCGCCAATGAGGGCATGCTCGATATCCTGTCGTCGGATTACATCCCGTCCAGCCTGCTGATGGCGGCGCTGCAACTGCCGCGGCATGTGCCGGCGATCGATCTCGCCTCCGCCGTGCGCACCGTGACCAAGACACCGGCCGAAGCGGTCGGGCTCGACGACCGCGGCGAGATCGCGGTCGGCCGGCGCGCCGACCTGATCCGCGTGCACGTCGCGCGCGATCTGCCCGTCGTGCGCAGCGTCTGGCGGGAAGGCGGGAGGGTCGCATGACCGATGCATCCGTCGTCGCCGATCGGCGCGCCGGAATCGGTCCCGGCCGGCTGATCCTGGTGGTCGGCCCGAGCGGCGCCGGCAAGGATACGCTGCTTGGGTTCGCCAAAGCGGCCTGTGGCGATGATCGCGATGTCGTGTTTCCCCGTCGGCTGATTACCCGCCGGGCCTCGGCGTCGGAGGACAATGAGGAGGTCAGCACGGAGAGCTTCCAGCGCGCGGTAGTCGCCGGTGACTACGCCATGCATTGGGAAGCGCACGGCCATCGCTACGCGCTGTCGCGGTCGATCAACGATGATATCGGTGCAGGACGCACCGTGATCGCGAACGTCTCGCGCACCGTGATCGCCGCGGCGCGCCGCAACTATGCCAATGCTGTCGTGGTGCTGGTCACGGCGCCGCCGGATGTGCTGGCCGCACGGCTCGCGATGCGGGCGCGCAGCAGCGACGGCCTTCTCGAGCAGCGGCTGGCCCGCACCGTCGACGAGAGCACGTCGACGCCCGATTTCACCATCGTCAATTCCGGCACCGCCGACTATCACGCGCGACAGCTTGTCCGCATCATCAAGGGCGAACGCTGGGACGACTAGCAACGACGGACGAGTAGCCACAGAGGAGAACAGCACGAATGTCGGTGATCGAAACGGTCGAGCAGCTTGAGGCGATCTACGGCTTCCCGAACGACGCGTCGACCGTGAAGGTCGCCGATCACGTGACGCCGCTCTATCGTGTGCTCATCGAGAAGTCGCCGTTCGTGTCGCTTGCGACCGCGGGCCCCGAAGGGCTCGATTGCTCGCCGCGCGGCGACCTGCCGGGCTTCGTGCGCATCCATGATGCGAAGACGCTGATGATGCCGGATCGCCGCGGCAACAATCGCTGCGATTCGCTGCGCAACATCGTTCGCGATCCCCGCGTCGGCTTGCTGTTCCTGATTCCGGGCTCGGGCAGCACGCTGCGCGTCAACGGCCGCGCCTATGTCACGGCCGAGCCGGAGCTGCTCGCCTCCTTCACGATGGAAGGCAAGGCGCCGCGCACGGTGATCGTGATGAATGTGGAGGAGATCTATTTCCAGTGTGCGCGTGCGATCGTGCGCTCCGATCTCTGGAATTCGGACAAGCGGGTCGATCCGAAGGTGTTGCCAACGCCGGGCCAGATCCTCGCCGAGATGAGCGAGCACACGGTCGGCGGCGAAAAATACGATCGCGAATGGCCGGAGCGCGCGCGGCAGACGATGTGGTGATCCGCGCAGATGGCTGGGAACGAACTAGGCGCCAGCCCGGTCTTCCCAGTCCTCCCAGGTCACGTCGTCATTGATCTCGAGGTAGCGCGCAACGGCGACGCCGATGGTCGGGAAGAAGTTGTTCTCGCCGAGCTGCGCCAGCAGGCCGAATTTCTTCAGCTTGTCCTTGACGGGGTCCTTGAGTTCGGCGAAGCACAGCTCGATCTTCTGTGCGTGCAACGCCTCGTCGAGCTCGGCGAGAATGTCGCCGGCGGTCACGTCGACGCTGGTGACCGGCTCGGCCGCGACCACCAGCCAGCGCACCGGGGTCGGGGATTTCGCCACCGCATCCAGCGCGCGTTCCTTGAAGAACTCGGCATTGGCGAAGAACAGCGGCGCATCCCACCGGAACAGCACCAGCCCGGGGATCTGGCGTGCGTCCGGATATCGCGTGATGTCGTGATAGCCCTTCACGCCGGAGGCGCGGCCCAGCACGGCGGAATGCGGCCGCCAGCCGTCCCACAAGAACTCGACGATGGCGAGCACGATGGCGAGGCCTATTCCCGGAATCACTCCCAGCACGGCCACGCCGACAAAGCAGACCATCGATAGCCAGAACTCCCACTGCTGAATGCGGTAGATTCGCCTGAGGTCGCCGACCTCGAACAGGCCGAGCGCGGCGGCGATGACGACCGCGGCCAACGCGGCGTTGGGCAAGTGCTGGAGCAGGTTCGGCGCCATCAGCAGCAGGAATGCGATGGCAAGCGCGCCGATGACGCTGGTCAATTGAGTGCGCGCTCCGGCAGCTTCCGCAACGGGCGTGCGCGATCCGCTGCTGCTGATCGGAAAACCCTGAAAGAAGCCGGCCGCCAGATTGGCCGTGCCGAGCCCCACCATCTCCTGGTTGGGATCAACGCGATCGCCCAATCGTCCCGCATAGGCGCGCGACAGCACGCTGGTGTCGGCGAACGACACCAGCGCGACGGCGCAGCCGCCGATCAGCACCTGCACGATGTCGCCATAGCCGATCCGGGGAATGGCAAGTCCCGGCAGGCCCTGCGGAAGCGAACCCAGGACCGTCACGCCGAAGCGCGCCCCGAGATCGAGAACCCCGGTGATGGCTGTCGCCGCGACGACGGCGATCAGAATGCCCGGCACCCTCTTGTTCCGGGCGAGCAGCAGGATCACCGCCAGCGCCGCCAGGCCGATCCCGAAAGTCGCCCAATTCGTCTTTCCGTCGACAATTGCTCCGACGATCGCCCAGAGGCTGCGCAGAGGTCCATCGCCTTCAATGGAAAAGCCGAACAGCTTTGGCAGCTGGCTGATCAACACGGTCAGGGCTATTCCGTTCATGTAGCCGTAGCGGATCGGCTTGGAGAGAAGCTCGGTCAAAAATCCCAACCGCGCGATGCCCGCCACGATGCATATCGTTCCGGAGACGACGGCCATCATGGCGGCCAAGGTTGCCGCGCGCATCGGATCGCCGCCCGACAGCGGAACGACGACGCCGAGGATGATGGCCGCAAGCGCCGAGTCCGGCCCAAGGACAAGGATGCGGCTCGGCCCGAACAGCGCGTAGACGAGCAGCGGGACGATCGTCGCATAGAGCCCGTAGATGCCGGGCAGGCCGGATGCTTCCGCATAAGCGATGCCGACCGGGACCAGCATGGTCGCGAGCACCAGCCCGGCGACAATGTCGTGTGGAAGCCACGCCGCTTGATATCGACGCAGCGTGTCGAGACCCGGCAGCCAGCCGGACCAATGCTTCATCGCCGGTCACTCCCAACTTCGTTGGGGCTCGCAGGCGCTTGACCTGGAACGCTCTACCCCTTCGCCTGCTCATCAAACGCCTTCAGCGACACCGCTGCAATCTCGCGCAGCGCGTTGCGGTCGGCGCCCGAGGAGGCCATCACGCACATGCCTGATGTCACCGCGGAGAGATAGCGGGCAAGCGTGGCCGGATCGGCGCTTTCGCCCAGGTCGCGTTCGGCCTTCGCGCGGACAAAACGTTCGTGCAACTGGTCCTCGGTCCGGGTGCGCCGCGCTGCCAGTTCAAATGGAACATTCTCCGAGCCGGTGCCGCAGGCAAGGCCGCCCTGGACCAGCAAGCAGCCGGGCGGGTTGGCGGGATCGGTCTGGGCGTCCGCGTGCTCCATCAGAAATCGTTCGGCCACCTCTCGGGCGGTGGCGGCGCCCAAGACCTTTTCCATCCAGGCGTCGCGCTTCTCGGTGTAGCGGTCGAGCGCGGCCTTCAGCAGACCCTCCTTGCTGCCGAAGGCGGCGTAGAGACTCGGGGGATTGATGTTCATCGCCTCGGTGAGCTGGGCGATCGTCGCGCCCTCGTAACCGTGGCGCCAGAACACATCCATGGCCTGGTCCAAAGCGGCGTCCGCGTCGAAAGCGCGGGGGCGTCCCATTCCCATTTTTCGTTGCTCCGTAAGCCGGGTGCCGTTTCTATGACGGATTGTCCCTGGCTTATCCTCTTGTTGCACGTGATGTTTTTCCGCGACTTCCCATTTCCCCATGAATGAGATAAGAAATTCGTAGTGCTCGATACATAAGTATCTTGCGAACCGGCGTCCAGCTCCACATCTGTAGCGAACACTACAGATATCTGGAGCGCGTGAATGCCTTCGTCAACCCAAAATCCCCGTTCCGGCCGCCTTCGACGTGTCGTCGGCGGTATCGTAATTCTTGGCGCCCTCGCGGTGGCTGGTTCGATCGCGACCGGCCACTATTTTCATGCCGCACAGGCGACCGCGACTGCCGCGGCTCCCGAGCCGGCGGTCCCGGTCACCGTTGCCGTGATCCAGCCGCGGCCGACCACGCTGTTCGATGACTTCTCGGGCCGGCTCGAAGCCGTCGACCGCGTCCAGCTCCGGCCGCGGGTGGCGGGCGCGATCCTTTCGACCAACTTCACCGAGGGCGCGCTGGTGAAGTCCGGCGATATCCTGTTCAAGATCGACCCCGCGCCCTACGCCGCCGAGGTCGATCGCGCCCAGGCGCAACTCGAGGCCGCCAAGGCCCGCGTCGTGTTCACCACGAGCGAGGTCGAGCGTGGTGCACAGCTGGTCGGCAACAACATCGTGACCAAGCGCGATTTCGACCAGCGCGACAACGCCAACCGCGAGGCAGTCGCCAACGTCAAGGCCGCCGAGGCCGCGCTGCAGACGGCCAAACTCAATCTCGACTACACCGAGGTCCGCGCGCCGGTCGACGGCCGGGTCGGCAGGATCGAGGTCACCGTCGGCAATCTGGTCGCGGCAGGGACGTCTTCGCCGGTCCTGACCTCGCTGGTCTCGGTCAATCCGATTTATGCGAGCTTCGATGCCGACGAGGAAGTCGTGCTGCGCGCGCTGAACTCGATCGCGGACGCCTCCGGCAAGCGAGGCAATCTCGACCAGATCCCGGTCGACATGGTGACGTCGGGCGGCCTCAGCGCCAAGGGGCACATCCAGCTGATCGACAACCAGGTCAACGGGCAGAGCGGTACCATCCGCGTCCGCGCCGTGTTCAAGAACGATGACGGCCGATTGATACCCGGGCAGTTCGCCCGTGTGCGCATGGGCCAGCCGAAGCAGCAGACGCTGGTGCTGATCGACGAGCGCGCCGTCGGCACCGACCAGGACAAGAAGTTCGTGATGCTGGTCGGCGACGACAGCCGCGCGGTCTATCGCTCCGTCACGCTCGGCGGCGCGGTCGATGGCCTGCGGATCGTCACCGCCGGCCTGAAATCCGGCGACCGCATCGTCGTCAACGGCCTGCAGCGCGTGCGGCCCGGTGCGCTTCTGAAGATGGAAGTCGCCGAGATGGGCGCGCGCGGCATGCAGCAGGCATCCACTGAAACCAACCAGCACGTCGTGCAGCGCTAGGCGCTGCACGCGGGGGCGGAGTCATGAATCTCTCAAAATTCTTCATCGACCGGCCGATCTTCGCCGGCGTGCTTTCGATCCTGATCTTCCTGGCCGGCCTGATCTCGCTGGTGGCGATGCCGATCTCGGAATATCCCGACGTGGTGCCGCCGTCGGTCGTGGTGCGCGCGACCTATCCCGGCGCCAATCCGAAGGTGATCGCCGAGACCGTCGCGACCCCGATCGAGGAGCAGATCAACGGCGTCGAAGGCATGCTTTACATGTCGAGCCAGGCGACCACCGACGGCGCGATGACGCTGACGGTGACGTTCCGGCTCGGCACCGACCCCGACAAGGCGACCCAGCTGGTGCAGAACCGCGTGCAGCAGGCCGAGCCGCGCCTGCCGGCCGTGGTGCGCCAGCTCGGCATCATCACCAAGAAGAGCTCGCCCGACCTCACCATGGTCGTGCATCTGCTGTCGCCGAACAACCGTTATGATATGACGTATCTGCGCAACTACGCGGTACTCAACGTCAAGGACCGGCTGGCGCGGATCGACGGCGTCGGCGACGTCCAGCTCTATGGTGCCGGCGACTATTCGATGCGGGTCTGGGTCGATCCGCAGAAGGCCGCCGAGCATTCGCTGACCGCGAGCGACGTGGTGCGCGCGATCCAGGCGCAGAACGTCGAGGCCGCCGCCGGCGTGGTCGGCTCCTCGCCCAGCGTCAAGGGCATCGACCTCCAGCTTTCCGTTAACGCCGAGGGGCGGCTGTCGACCGAGGAGCAGTTCGGCGACATCGTGGTGAAGACCGGTTCGGCCGGCGAAGTGGTGCGGCTGCGCGACGTCGCCCGGATCGAGCTCGGCGCCTCCGAATACGGCCTGCGCTCGCTGCTCGACAACAAGCAGGCGGTCGCGATCCCGATCTTCCAGGCGCCCGGTTCGAACGCGCTGGAGATCTCCGACCATGTTCGCGCCACGATGGCCGAGATCAAGAAGAACATGCCGGAAGGCGTGTCCTACCAGATCGTCTACGATCCGACGCAGTTCGTGCGCTCGTCGATCGAGGCTGTCATCCACACGCTGCTCGAGGCGGTCGCGCTGGTCGTGCTGGTCGTGATCCTGTTCCTGCAGACCTGGCGCGCCTCGATCATTCCACTGATCGCGGTCCCGGTGTCGATCGTCGGCACCTTCGCGGTGATGCATGTGTTCGGCTTCTCGATCAACGCGCTCAGCCTGTTCGGCCTGGTGCTCGCGATCGGCATCGTGGTCGACGACGCCATCGTCGTGGTCGAGAACGTCGAGCGTAACATCGAGTCCGGCCTGTCCCCGCGCGATGCCACCAACCAGGCGATGCGCGAAGTGTCCGGCCCGATCATCGCGATCGCGCTGGTCTTGATCGCGGTGTTCGTGCCGCTCGCCTTCATCTCCGGCCTCACCGGACAGTTCTACAAGCAGTTCGCGCTGACCATCGCGATCTCGACCGTGATATCAGCGATCAATTCGCTGACGCTGTCGCCGGCGCTGTCGGCGCTGCTGCTGAAGGGGCATCATGAGCCGAAGGACTGGCTGACCCGGATCATGGAAAGGTCGCTCGGCTGGTTCTTCCGCGGCTTCAACAAGGTCTTTACCAAGTCCTCCGAGAACTACGGCCGCACCGTCACCAAGGTGATCTACGGCAAGGCCGTGGTGATCGGCCTCTACGTGCTGCTGATCGGCCTGACGGGCGTGCTGTTCAAGCAGGTGCCGAGCGGCTTCGTGCCGGGCCAGGACAAGCAGTATCTGGTCGGCTTTGCCCGGCTGCCCGATGGCGCGACGCTCGACCGCACCGAGGAAGTGATCCGCAAGATGAGCGACATCGCGCTGACCCAGCCCGGCGTCGAAAGCTCGGTGGCGTTCCCCGGCCTGTCGATCTCCGGCTTCACCAACTCCTCCAACGCCGGCATCGTGTTCTCGACCTTGAAGCCGTTCGACGAGCGCAAGGATCCCTCGCTCAGCGGTCCGGCGATCGCGGCGGCCCTGAACAAGAAATATGCCGGCATCCAGGACGCCTTCATCGCCATGTTCCCGCCGCCGCCGGTCAACGGCCTCGGCACCATCGGCGGCTTCAAGCTGCAGATCGAGGACCGCGCCGGCCTCGGCTATGAGGCGCTGAACGCCGCGACCAAGGCGTTCATGGCGGCGATGCAGAAGGCGCCGGAGATCGCCGGCGTGTTCTCGAGCTTCCAGGTCAACGTGCCGCAGCTGTTCGCCGACATCGACCGCACCAAGGCGTTGCAGCTCGGCGTGCCGGTCACCGAGGTGTTCAACACGCTGCAGATCTATCTCGGCTCCTACTATGTCAACGACTTCAACAAATTCGGCCGCACCTATTCGGTCTATGTGCAGGCCGACGCGCCGTTCCGCGCGCGTGCCGACGACATCAGGCAGTTGAAGGTGCGCTCGTCGTCCGGTGACATGGTGCCGCTGTCGGCGCTGCTGAAGGTCCGCCAGAGCGCAGGTCCGGAGCGTGCGATCCGCTACAACGGCTTCCTGTCGTCGGACATCAACGCCGCCGCGGCGCCGGGCTATTCCTCCGGCCAGGCCCAGGAGGCGGCGACGCGGATTGCGGCCGAAACGCTGCCGCCGGGCTTTGCATTCGAATGGACCGACCTGACCTATCAGGAGTTCATCGCCGGCAATTCCGGAATCTGGGTGTTTCCGCTGGCGATCCTCTTGGTGTTCCTGGTGCTTGCCGCGCTCTATGAGAGCCTGGCGCTGCCGCTCTCGATCATCATGATCGTGCCGATGGGGCTCTTGGCGGCGATGTTCGGCGTCTGGTTGTCGAAGGGCGACAACAACGTCTTCACCCAGATCGGGCTGATCGTACTGGTCGGCTTGTCGGCCAAGAATGCCATCCTGATCGTCGAATTCGCGCGCGAGCTCGAATTCGCCGGGCGGTCACCGATCCGCGCCGCGATCGAGGCCAGCCGGCTGCGGCTGCGGCCGATCCTGATGACCTCGATGGCGTTCATCATGGGCGTGCTGCCGCTGGTGCTGTCGACCGGCGCGGGCTCGGAGATGCGGCGCGCGATGGGCGTCGCGGTGTTCTCCGGCATGATCGGCGTCACGGTGTTCGGTCTGTTCCTGACGCCGGTGTTCTATGTGCTGTTGCGCACGCTCACCGGCATGAAGCCGCTGACGCAGCACGGCGAGGCGACCATCCCCGGAAAGGCACACGCGGCATGATGCCGCGTGTGTAAGCCTCGTTTCAGTGTGTGGGGGAAATCACGCTGCGATATCGAGCAGCAGCAGTGACGAACCGCGGACCAGCACCTTGCGGCCCGCGGGCGTCAGCTCAAACGAGTCTCCCCGCACCGCAACATAGCCGAGCGTGACCAGGCTTTCGACGGCAAACCGGTTCAGCCTTGAAGGGTTTGCTGCGGGAGCCCGCAACGCTTTCAGCGCATCCCACTGATCGGGTCTGAGTTCGAATTCTTCGCTCATCGGTCCAGGCACTCCAGAAGTTCTTGGCGTGCGAGATACAGAGCGCAGATGAATTTCGTGCGACCACAACGAGTCAGGATTTCGATTTATGTGGACGCGTCGTCACATCGCCGTGTCATTGGAATACTTCAATTTTTTCGAATCATTGCGGCGCAATAACGCGTGATTTCGTCACAGTGATTAATCCCGAATTGTCACACAGGTTAATCAACTCGATTGACCGGGTTAACCGTCTCAATTAACCGCGTCGCACGCTTGCGCCGCCATCGACCGGCAACGTCACGCCTGTGATGAAATTGGCCTCATCGGAGGCGAGAAACAGCGCGGCATTGGCGACGTCCCAGCCGGTGCCCAACTTGTGACGCAGCGGCACCTTGCTGTCACGCTCAGCCTCGACCTCGGCGCGGCTCTTCTTGAATTCGCGCGCGCGCGTGTCCACCGCCATCGGCGTGTTCATCAATCCTGGCAAGATCACGTTTGCGCGAATGCCATATTGCGCATTCTGGTAGGCGAGCTGTTCGGTGAAAGCGATAATCGCCGACTTAGTCGCCTTGTAGGCGACGTAAGGATAGGTCGTGACCGCGGCCATCGACGAGATGTTGATGATCGAGCCGCGCTGCTGCGCGCGCATGATCGGGATCACATGCTTGGCGGCGAGGATGCAGCTCTTCAGATTAATCGCCACGCAGCGGTCGAACGCCTCCTCTGATATGTCGAGCAGTTCGGCATCGCCGCCGGAGAGGCTAACGCCGACATTGTTGTGCAGGATGTCGACGCTGCCCCAGCGGCCATGTGCGTCCGTCACCATCGCCTTGATGTCGGCATTTTTGGTGACGTCGGCCTTGAAGGCGACTGAAGTCCCGCCCTTGGCCGCGATCAGATCGACGGTTTCCTGCGCCGATGCCAGATTGTGATCGACGCACAGCACCCTGGCGCCTTCGCGCGCGAAGGTCAGCGCGGTGGCGCGGCCGTTGCCGATGCCCTCGCCGGGGCTCTGGCCGGCGCCGACGACGATGGCGACGCGATCCTGCAGGCGCATGTCACCTCACTCCCTGTAGCGGGTACTGCTGCAGTACCTCCTTGTAGTGAGGCTCATTGTCGATCTGCATGGTGGCGAGCACCCGCACTACGGCACAGTAGAACGCGATCGTCAGCACCAGGTCAGTCATGTGCTCGTCGGAGAGATGTTGCTTGATCTCGGCGAAGGTCGCGTCCGACATCGCGAGCTCGCGCACCATCTCGCGGGCGCCTTTGAGGATCGCCTTCGCCAGCGGCTCGAGTGTTGACGGTTTGCCCTCGGTCTCGGCGATCAGGCCCTGGATGTCTTCGTCGGTGACGCCGAACTCCTTGCCGATCTTCACATGGTGGGTGAACTCGTATTCCGACTGTTCGAGCCAGCCGACCTGCAGGATCGCGAGTTCGCGTAAGCGCGGATCGAGCTTGCTCTTGAAGCGGATGTAGCCGCCGACGCCGTTGAAGGCGCGCGCCATGTCCGGCGAGTTCACCAGCAGCTTGTGCAGATTGGTGTTGCGCTTGAGCATGTCGCGATATTCGGGAGCGACCTGATCGGCTTCGAGATAGGGCAGGCGGGCCATTGTTGTTGTCCTTTTTTCGGCGGCTTGCGGATGAGGCGGCTGTTGTTTCAGCCGTAGAGGGCTTTGTGCTCGCTTTCGTAGTTGGCGTAGGAGTCCTTCATGCTGGCGCCGTTCAGCAGCATGGTCGCGACCACGGTATTGTCGGCATCGAACACGGTCGAGCGCACCCACATGCTCTCGGTGCGCTTGCTGCCGGAAAGCGCCACGACCTCGCGCTCGACCCAATAGGTCTCGCCCGGGAATAGCGGCCCGCGCAGCAGCCGGATCTCCTGATCGGCGAACAGGCCGACAGCGGGGCCGCGGACCGGCAACCGGTCCTCGCGCGCGCGGTACTGGAACAGCACGCTCAGCATCTCCATCGGGATGATGGCGCGGCCCCAGGGATTGTGCTCCAGCGAATAATAGTCCGACGGCTCGGTGATCACCTTAAGCTTGTCGGCCAGCGAAAACGGATAGAGGTCGCCCATGTTCTGGTCGAAATCCATCCTGATCGCCTGCCGCGGCGCCGTCATGCCGACCTTGATGTCGGCAAGGATGACGGGATCGGTCAGCGGCTTCAATTCGCCAAGCCGGTGGCTGAGCGCCGTCTCGGCGCCGTCGCCGTCGATCGAGGCGGTGCCGCGCAGGATCTCGGTGCCGTCGCGCTTGATCATCCCGATCGTGCAAACAGTCTGGCCCGGCTTCGGCTTCTCGATCTGGGCCTGCACCTCTTCGCCCTCGAACACCGGGTTGCGGTAATGCGCCGAGAGGCACCCGGTCATGAACCACGCGCGGCCCCAGATCCGCTCGCACAGCGGCGCGAACTGGCTGAAATGAGTCGGTCCCTCGATCGTACCGCCGCGGAAGCCGAGCTTCTGCGCGGTTGCATCGTCGTGAATCGAGGCGTGGGAGTCGTAGGTCTGCGCCTGCAGCATCTGCTTCGGGCTGCGCCAGGGACCCACCAGCAGATCGCCGTTCTCCAGGATTTCCGTCGTGAACGCGGATTCGACTATAATCATCCTTGGTCTCCCTTTGCGCGCCACCGTTTCAAAGATGCCGGGGTTCGGCAAGGCCTCGCAGAGCAAGAAGGCCTCGCAGAGCAACAAGGCCGCGCATGCGCAACACGAGATATGTGCTGCGGCCATGGAACGGGGCTGTTCATGCATAACAAAATCAGTGCATGCTGATGCATGATCATTTCCGAAGATAATGAGACCGGTTCGGACCGGCGTGGCTGACTGACGGGGAAACTGATGGCGTTGATGGAAGTTGGACTGGACGACAAGTACCGGTTGGATACGAAACGAATCTTCCTCTCCGGTACCCAGGCGCTGGTCCGATTGCCCATGTTGCAGCGCGAACGCGACCGCGCGCACGGGCTGAACACCGCCGGTTTCATCTCCGGTTACCGCGGCTCGCCGCTTGGCATGTACGACCACGCGCTGTGGCGGGCGAAATCCTTCCTGAAGGAGCACGACATCGCCTTCGTTCCGGGCCTCAACGAGGATCTGGCGGCGACCGCGGTCTGGGGCAGCCAGCAGGTCGGCATGTTCCCCGGCGCCAAGGTCGATGGCGTGTTCGGCATCTGGTACGGCAAGGGCCCCGGCGTCGACCGCTCGCTCGATGCGCTCAAGCACGCCAATTCCGCCGGCACCTCGCCGAACGGCGGCGTGATTGCGCTGGCCGGCGACGACCATGGCTGCCAATCCTCCACCCTGGCGCATCAGAGCGAGCAGGTATTTGCCTCGGCGCTGATGCCGGTGGTCAATCCGGCGACGCTGCAGGATTATCTCGACCTCGGCATCCTTGGCTTCGCGCTGTCGCGCTATTCCGGCTGCTGGGTCGGCTTCAAGGCGATCTCCGAGACCGTCGAGAGCTCGGCCTCGATCGTCAGCGACCCCGATCGCATCAAGATCATTATGCCCGACGATTTCGAGATGCCGCCGGACGGGCTCTCGATCCGCTGGCCGGATCCGCCGCTCGAGGCCGAGCGCCGGCTGCACGGGCCCAAGATGGAGGCGGTCGCGGCCTTCGCCCGCGTCAACCGCTTCGACCGCATCGTGCTGGATTCCAAGCCGGCGAGGCTCGGCATCATGGCGACCGGCAAGGCCTATCTCGATCTGCGCCAGGCGCTCGCCGATCTCGGCATCACCGATGCCGATGCGCAGGCGCTCGGCCTGCGCATCTACAAGGTGGCGCTGACCTGGCCGCTCGAAGCGCGCGGCGCGCGCGCCTTCGCCGAGGGCCTGCAGGACGTGCTGGTGGTCGAGGAGAAGCGTGGCTTCATCGAGGATCAGCTGATCCGTATCCTCTACAACGTGGACGCATCCAGGCGCCCCTCCGTGGTCGGCAAGCGCGACGAGAGCGGCGCGCCGCTGCTGCCGAGCGAGGGTGAACTGACGCCGACCGTGGTCGCCGCCGCCGTGGTGGCGCGGCTGCGCCGGCTCGGCCATCGCAGCCCGCTGCTGGAGCAGCGTCTGGCAAAACTCGAGGCGTTCGATCGCCCGGCCGAGGGCACGGGCACCGCGAAGCTGCAACGCACGCCGTATTTCTGCTCGGGCTGCCCGCACAACTCGTCGACCAAGATTCCCGAGGGCAGCCGCGCCATGGCCGGCATCGGCTGTCACGGCATGGCGCTGTCGGTGCCGAACCGCAACACCCAGACCATTTCGCATATGGGCGCGGAGGGGGTGAGCTGGATCGGGCAGGCGCCGTTCACCAGCGAACAGCATGTGTTCCAGAATCTCGGCGATGGCACCTACACCCATTCCGGTTTGCTGGCACTGCGCGCGGCGGCCGCGGCCGGCGTCAACATCACCTACAAAATCCTCTACAACGATGCGGTGGCGATGACCGGCGGCCAGCCAGCCGAGGGCGGCTTTACGGTGTCGCAGATCGCGCATCAGGTCGCCGCCGAAGGCACCAGGAAGCTTGCGATCGTCTCCGACGATCCCAACAAATACCCCGCGAATTATTTCCCGCCCGGCGCCACCATTCATCATCGCCGCGAACTCGACGCCGTGCAGCGCACCCTGCGCGAGATCGAGGGCCTCACCGTCCTGATCTACGACCAAACCTGCGCCGCCGAGAAGCGCCGCCGCCGCAAGCGCGGGCTGTTCCCCGATCCGGCCAAGCGCGTCTTCATCAACGAGCGCGTCTGCGAGGGTTGCGGCGACTGCTCGGTAGCGTCGAACTGCGTCTCGGTGCAGCCGCTCGAGACCGAGCTCGGCCGCAAGCGCCGCATCGATCAGTCGAATTGCAACAAGGATTTCTCCTGCATCGAGGGCTTCTGCCCGAGTTTCGTGATGGTGCAGGATCCGAAGCTGCGCAAGGCCGACCGCACCGCCGTTGATCCCAAGGCGTTGTTCGCCGATTTGCCGACGCCGCCTGCGAGCGCGCTGACGAACCCCTACAACATCCTGATCACCGGCATCGGCGGCACCGGCGTCATCACCATCGGCGCGCTGCTCGGCATGGCCGCGCATGTCGAAGGTCTCGCCTGCTCGACGCTCGACTTCACCGGCCTGTCGCAGAAGAACGGCGCGGTCATGAGCCATGTCCGGATCGCGCCCGCCTCCGACATGCTGACCACGGTGCGCATCGCGCCGGGCAATGCCAACCTGATCCTCGGCTGCGACCTCGTCGTCGCCACCAGCGTGCCGGCGCTGAGCCGCGCCGAGCGCGGCGTCACCCGCGCCGTCGTCAACGCCGACCTGCTGCCGACCGCGAGCTTCGTGATCGATCCGGATATCGACTTCGAAGCCAGCTCGATGCGCGATGCGCTGAACGGCGCGGTGAGGCCGGATGATCTCGACATCCTCGATGCCACCGGGCTGGCCACCGCGCTGATGGGCGACAGCATCGCCACCAACGCCTTCATGCTCGGCTTTGCGTTCCAGCGTGGCGCGATCCCGCTGTCGCTCGAGGCCATCCTGAAGGCGATCGAGCTCAACGGCGCCGCGATCGAGATGAACAAGACCGCGTTCTCGTGGGGCCGGCTTGCCGCGCACGATCTGCAGCGCGTGGTCAGCGCCGCACGCTTCAAGAACGCAGGCACGGCGCCGGCGAAGAAGACGCTCGACGAGGCGATCGCCTTCCGCGCCAAATTCCTCACCGATTATCAGGATGCGGCCTACACCAAGCGCTATCTCGACGACGTCGCGCGCGTCCGTGCCGCCGAGGCGGCGGCCGCGCCGGGCTCGCAGGACCTGACCGAAGCCTTCGCCAAGGGCCTGTTCAAGCTGATGGCCTACAAGGACGAATACGAAGTCGCGCGGCTCTATTCCGACGGCGAGTTCAGCAAGGCCTTGAGGGAGCAGTTCGAGGGCAATTCCGGTCTGAAGGTCTTGCTGGCGCCGCCGCTGCTGGCGCAGCGCGATCCCGTCACGGGGCGGCTGCAGAAGCGTGAATTCGGTCCGTGGATTTTCACCGCGTTCGGCATGCTCGCGAAGCTCAAGGGCCTGCGCGGCACCGCCTTCGACATGTTCGGCTACACCGCGGAGCGCAAGATGGAGCGCGCATTGCCGGTCGAGTATTCGGCGATGATCCTGCGTCACCTCGACGGCAGGAAGCCGCTCGACCTGCCGCGCCTCGTGGCGCTGGCAAAGGCCGCGGACCTCGTGCGCGGCTATGGCCACATCAAGGAGAGCAACGTCGCCCGCTACCGCACCGAATGCGCGCGGCTGGAGCGCGCGATCAGCCAGCCGTTGGCGCAGGCGGCCGAATAGGGCAGAGCGTTTTCGAGCGAAGTGGCTACCGGTTCGCGTTAAGAAAACGCGTCAGAACAAGAATCTGGAGCCGCGTTCCCGATTCCATCGGAAGGGCTCCAGGTGGCGACTGGGGAACTTTCCACGGCCGCCCCGGTTGACCGGTAACCCTGCCGCTAACCGTGGCTGGATTCGCGCGGCCGGGGCCCCTACATGATGGCTGTTCTGTTCGAGTGATTTCAGGAGGCCGTTTGATGGTCCTGAAAAACGCTTTTGTTGCAATCGTTTGCACCACGTGCCTGACTTGGGGTGGCGTGGCGTTTGCTGACGAGTACGGCCCCAGCGAGTTCTTCAGCCTCGATCTCTCCAAGGCGGTGCTGTCGCCGAAGCGGCTTGGCCCGCCGGCGCAGTTTGAGCCGGTTCCGGTCGAGGCGAAGGCCGACCACGGTCCCGATCAGCATGCGAATGTCGAGCCGCAGGTCGAGGAGACGAAAGTCGCGCCAAAGAAAGCCGTGCGGACCACCAGGGTAACCGCGCCGCATGAGAAGAAGCGCGCAGAAGCGCGCGTTCCCGCCCGCGCCAGGCTGGCGCGCCGCCACTCGAACCCGCTCGATGCGGAGGCCCGCGACACACGGATCCAGACCTGGCCGTGCCGCACCGGCGGCATCTGCAACTGGCATCGGTGAGGCGGCTCGGCGGCCTCACGCCGACTGCGCGCGTTCGCACCGATATTAAATCCGTCATCCTGCCTGAAGGAGGCCGCGAAGCGGCCGTGTCGAAGGATGAATCGGCCACGAACGGGGGCCGTTCATCCTTCGAGACGCGCGTTCCGCGCTCCTCCAGCGACAAAGGCTTCGCCTTTGCGTGGGGACGACGGTTTTGGCTGAGTGCTTAGCACTCCAAACCTTTTCCGATCTCCATCTTCCCCCGAGTCATCCCGCCGTCGCAAAACCGTCGGCGGAGAGTCAAGAAACCGTAAGGCCGGAGTCAAGGAGCGCAGGCAAAACCTTCGTTGCGATTCGACGAAGGTTATTCGATGCCGACAGCGAACTCCGCGAGGCGGCGAGGCCTCACCCGGCGTCAGCTTCTGGTGCGCTCGGCGTCGACCGCCGCGCTGGCGGGATTCGGCGCGCTGGCAAAACCATATCTGAGCCGCGCCGCGGATCGGCCCGCGATCGCGGGCATCCAGTCCGGCGAAGTCGCAGGCGATTCCGCTGTCATCTGGGCCCGCGCCGATCGCGCGGCGCGGATGCGCATCGAATGCGCGGCGGTCGAAAGCTTCGCCACCATCCTGCGCGCCGCGTCCGCCGACGCGCTGCCCGAGCGCGACTTCACCGCCAAGCTGTTGCTCGACGGCCTGCCGCCGGGCCAGGACCTGTTCTATCGCGTCAGCTTCGAGGACCGTGACGGCACAACAGGCGAAAGCCGGGTCGGCCATTTCCGCACCGCGCCGGCCGACCGGCGTCCGGTCTCGTTCGTCTGGTCGGGCGACGTTGTCGGGCAGGGCTGGGGCATCGACCCCGCGCGCGGCGGCTTGCGCAGCTACCGCACCATGCTGGACGAGCGCCCGGACTTCTTCATCCATTCCGGCGATCACATCTATGCCGACTGCACGGTGCCGTCGGAGCAGAAACTCCCCAACGGTGAGGTCTGGCGCAACATCGTCACCGAGGAGAAATCCGCCGTCGCGCACAGCCTCGATCAGTTTCGCGGCAACTACAAATACAACTGGCTCGACGAGAATTTCCGCGCCTTCCACGCCGAGGTGCCGATGTTCGCGCAATGGGACGACCACGAGGTGGCCGACGACTGGTCGCCGCTCGGCACCGCCGATCCGACCGGTTACGACGCGGACGGCAGCTCGCGTCTGGTGGCGCGGGCGCGGCGTGCCTTCCACGAATTCATGCCGATGCGGCTGATGCCGGAGCGCGATGGCCGCGTCTACCGCAAGATTCCCTACGGGCCGCTGCTCGACGTCTTCATCATCGACATGCGTTCCTATCGCGATTCCGACTGGAACAAGCAAGGTGACCCTGACCAGGCGTGCATCCTCGGCCAGAACCAGCTTGCCTGGCTGAAGCGGGAACTGGTGGCGTCGGATGCTGTGTGGAAGGTGATCGCGGCGGACCTGCCGATCGGCCTCGTCAGCCTGGATGCGGTCGCGCTCGGCGACGGCCCGCCCGCGCGGCGCGAACACGAGATCGCCGATCTATTGTCCTTCATGAAGCGCGCCGGGGTCCGCAATACGGTGTGGCTCACCGCCGACATGCACTACACCGCCGCGCATCGCTATGATCCGAACCGCGCGGTGTTCCAGGAGTTCGAGCCGTTCTGGGAGTTCGTCTCCGGTCCGCTGCATGCCGGCACCTGGCCGCCGGGCGAGCTCGACAACACCTTTGGCCCGAAGGCGATGTACCATAAGGGCTGCTCGGCCGAGCAGGGCGACAATCTCGCACCGTGCTTCGGCCTGCAATTCTTCGGCCGCGTCGACATCGACGGCAAGACCGGCGTGATGACGGTGACGCTGAAGGACGTCGACAACCACGATCTCTGGTCGGTCGATATCGAGCCGCAGCCGGACGCGCGGCCCGGCCAGATCATGGCGCAGCACATTTAGCGCCGTCTCTGATCCCATCGCGACATCTTGATTGCCGGCGTCTTGCCCGAAGGGCGGGTCTGCGGGCAGACTGCATGTCGGCAGTCCTGCCAATTTCATTCCCACGAAATGATTTGCTGGCGTGACGTCGTCGATGACATCGGCGTCCCACGCGTCAGGAGCTACCCATGAAAAATCTGCAGACACAGGGCATCAGCCTGCCGCAGCTCGGGCTCGGCACCTTCCGCATGCAGGGCGACGCCTGCCGCGCGGCGGTCGAGAGCGCGCTCGGGCTCGGTTACCGGCATATCGACACCGCCGAGATGTACGGTAATGAAGAGGCGATCGGGGCGGCGATCGCGGCATCGAATGTCGCGCGCAAGGACCTGCACGTGACCACCAAGGTCTGGCACGAGAACCTGGCGCCGGATGCGATCCGGGCAGCGTTCGACGCCAGCCTGAAGAAGCTGCGGCTCGATCACGTCGACCTCTATCTGGTGCACTGGCCGTCGCGGAGCATGAAGCTGCCCGCCGTTTTCGAGACGCTGATGAAGCTGAAGGAGGAAGGCCGCACCCGCGCGATCGGCGTCGCCAATTTCACCACCGCGCTACTCAAGACCGTGGTCGAGGACATCAAGGCACCGATCGCCTGCAACCAGATCGAATATCACGCGATGCTGGACCAGACGCCGGTGCGCGAATATCTCACCGCGAAGTCGATCCCGCTGGTGGCCTATTGTCCGCTCGCCCAGGGCCGCTTCGCCACCGACAAGACGTTGGCGAAAATCGGCAGCAAGCATGATGCGACCGCAGCACAGGTGGCGCTGAAATGGCTGCTCGATCAGGATGGCGTGGCGGCTATTCCGAAAGCCTCGCGCGCCGAAAGCCAAAGGGCCAATCTCGACGCACTGAAGGTCAAGCTCGACGACGAGGACCGCAAGGCGATTGCGGCGCTGCGCAAGGACATGCGCTGCGTCAATCCGGGGTTTGCGCCGGCGTGGGATTGAGGCCGCTGTGGCCTGAGGAAGCAGAAAAGAAAGTGGCTCCGTGAGGAGCCATTTTCCGTTGTGCCGGTCTTTAGTAGTGATGACGTTTGATGATCACCGTCCGGTCATGGCCGTGATGCCAGCCATGATGCCAACCGCGATGCCAACCGCGATGCCAGCCACGGTCATGGCGCATTTCGGCGCGTGCGCCCCAGCCGCGGTCCCAGTGATGATGACCGCCATGCCTGATCACGACCGTCTCGGCGCTGGCGATCGACGGAACGGCTACCGCAAGCGCACCAACCGCCGCAAGAACAAAGCCAATCTTTTTCATCTCATCCTCCTCAAATAAGTGAAGAGAAAACCGTGCGAACATTGAAACGTTCCGCAGGAACCAGAGGAGTTTTCTGAACGCTTGTTCAGCAATAACAGCCGTCGCGGCGCTCGCCGAGAGTCGGCTGCACAACCGACAGCGAGCGGCGCCGCCCCCGCGGCGCCCTTGCCTAACCTCGGCGTCCGACGCATCATCGCGTCATAAAAATCAATGTTCGGGGGGACGTTGCCGTGAGCGAATTTTCACGCCGGGATTTTTTCAAAGTGACGGGATCGGCCGCTGCCGCAGCCATCGCCGGGCCGGCCACTGCGGCGATGGGGCCGGACGACAAGTTCGACCTCGTGATCAAGAACGGCGATGTGATCGATCCCAGCCAGTCGCTGCGCGGCAAGCGCGACATCGGCATCCGCTGGGGCATCATCGAGGCGATCGAAGACGAGATCCCGGCTGCGCGCGCCACCAGGTCCATCGACGCCTCGGGTAAGCTCGTGATGCCGGGCCTGGTCGATCTGCACTGCCACGTCTACCCGTATGGATCGGCGATCGGCATTCCCGCCGACGAACTGGTGCAATTCCAGGGCACCACGACGGTGGTCTCGGCGGGCGACGCCGGCGTCAACAATCTCGCGGCGCTGCGGCGCTTCATCGTCGCGCAATCGCGGGCGCGGATCTACGCCTTCGTCCACATCGCCAACAACGGCCTGTCCGCATTCCCGGTGGCCGAGCTCTACAACATCGACAACGCCCAGGTCGAAGCCTGCGCGATGGCGCTGGGCGAGAACGCCGACTTCCTGATCGGGGTCAAGGTGCGGATGTCGGAAAACGTCATCTTCAAGCATGGTCTCGAGCCGCTGAAGCGCGGCATCCAGGCCTGCGAGATGTGCGGCTGGCCGGCGCGGATGATGGTGCATATCGGCGGCGTCGAGACCAGGGAGCTGATGTCCGACATCCTCAATCTGCTGCGGCCGGGCGATATCCTGACCCATGCCTATTCCGGCGCGCCGAACATATCGGGCGCTTTCACCAATATCGTGCAGGAGGGCAGGCTGTTGCCGGCGGCGCTCGCGGCCAAGCAGCGCGGCGTGCTGTTCGACGTCGGCCATGGCGGCGGCAGCTTCGATTTCACGGTGGCCGAGATCGCGATCCCCGCCGGCTGCACCCCCGATACGATCTCCTCCGACATTCACGTTTTCTCGGGCAACTCGCCCAGCATCCCGTTCCTGCCGAACGTGATGAGCAAGTTCCTGGCGATGGGCTCGTCGCTGGATCAGGTGGTGGCGATGGCGACCTCAGTGCCGGCGCGGATCATCAACCGGACCCCGAAGATCGGCACGCTGCAGCGTGGCGCGCCCGGCGACGTCGCGATCATGGATCTTGTCGAAGGCCCGGTCACCTTCGTCGACACCCGCAACAACAAGCGCGACGGCAATCTGCTGCTGAAGCCGGTGCAGACCGTGGTCAACGGCGTGCCATTCGGCCGGCCCTATCAGGCGCCGTTCTCTGTGCGATAGAAGCGGCAGGTCCCGCCGAGTCTTCTGCCATTGATCCGCGTCAAGGACGGAAGACCCCGCTCGTCGATAATGAGCGATCACAAGGGACATGTCGTGACTGGGAATCATTCAGCCACAGGTCGATCGGTACGTTCCTCCGCGCAGGGCGGCGCGTCGTTCTCCGAAAGCGATTTTCTGCTGCAGCTTGGCGCGGCGATGCGCGGGGCGCGCGCCAACCTCGGCATGACACGACGCGAGCTGGCCCGCCGATCCGGAGTGTCGCAGCGCTACATTGCGCTCATCGAGGCAGGCAAGGGCAACGTCTCGATCGTTCTGCTGCTGCGCATTCTGCGTGCGTTCCGCCACGATCCCGCTGAATCTTGCGAAGATCGGGAAGGCAGTCGACTGCAGGGATGAACGCTGCTCGCCGCTATTGCTTCTCCACATTGCTGCTGCGCGTCGGCACGCCGAATTCCTTGCGGCACACCTCGGCCAGCACGGCAACGCCCTCGCGGATCTGCTCGTGCGAGGGGCTGGCGAAGCAGAGGCGGAGCCGGCTGCCGGAATGGGCCTTGCTGGTCGACCATTCCGGTCCCGGATTGATCGAGACGCCGGCGGCAAGCGCCGCCTGATAAAGCTTCAACGTGTCGACATTGTCGGGCAGCTTGACCCAGAGGAAGATGCCGCCCTTGGGCGCCTCGAACTCGGCCGCGGTGCCGAACTGCTCGTTCAGCGCCTCCATTAGCGTATCGAGCTTGGCGCGCAGGCCCTTGGTCAGGCGCGGCACATGGGTCGAAAAATGCGGCGCGCAATATTCCGCGAGCACCATCTGCTCCAGTGCACCGGAGCCGGCGTCGGTCTTCAGCGGCAGCATTCGCGACATGATCTCCCAGGGCGCGACGATAAAGCCGACCCGCAGCGCGGGCGCGATCGATTTGGAGAACGAGCCGATATGGATCACGCCGCCATGCTTGCTCATGGCATAGATCGCGGGCGGCCGTTCGCCGCTCCAGATCAAATCGGCATAACAATCGTCCTCGAAGATCGGCACGCCGTATTCCCTTGACAGCTTCAGCATCTCGGCGCGGCGGCTCTCGGGAAGGATCGAGCCGGTCGGGTTCTGCACCGTCGGGATGGTGTAGATGTATTTCGGCGTGATGCCGCGCCGCTTGTGATCGGCGAGTGCCGCGGCCAGCGCATCGATCCTGATGCCCTCGCCATCGAGGGGAATACCGACCGCATTGACGCCGAGCCGTGTCAGCCGGTTCAGCGAACCCTGATAGGTTTCCTGCTCGATCAGCACGGTATCGCCCTTGGCGAGCAATGTGTGATTGACGAGATCGAGCGCCTGCAGCGAGCCGGAGACGATCATGATCTCGTCCGGCGTGCAGGCAATCCCGGCGTCGCGCTTCAGCTTCTCGGTCAGGAACTGGCGCAGCGGCAGATAGCCCTGCGGCCCGTGCGCGAGGTTGTAGGTCGCTAGATTCCTGCCCTCGCGCTTCAACACGGCGTTGACCGCCTCCAGCAGCCCGTCGACCGGGACCTGGTCGGGATCGTTGTTGCCGCCGACGAAGCTGTATTTGGCGAGCCCGGTCCAGCGTGCGGCCGGCGCAGGCAGGCCGGCCGGGAGCAGCGGTGCAAAGTCGAACTGGGCTGAGGTGGTCATGGACGTTTCGCTCCGTGTTGTTATCGTTGAGAAGACCGCGGCAAGCGGCCTTCCATGAGGTTAGTCCTTGCCGACCAGCCGGGTTGGCCGGCCCTGGCTGATGAAGGCGTAGTGCCCTGCGCCGACACTGCCGACCATCAGGGCCTCGACCGCCGGTTCCGCGATCTCGCCGGCGGCCGCCCAATCGACCACGAAATTCGCGCCGGTGCCGCCGCGGGTATCGGTCGTGGCGATCGCGACCTCGACGGTCGCAAACGGTTTTAGCGCGACCGGCGATTTGAGGTAGCTCTCCACCATCTTGCCTGATGTGTCGAAATAGGCGATCCGCTTCAGCACCAGCGGCTTCGTCTCGGAGGCGTTGTGCACGCTGAGCGTCACCGAAAAATCGGCCCTGAGCTTGCCCTGGCTCATCGACACGCTGGAATACACCGGCACGTAGAATGCACCGGAGGCGGTGAGGCCCTTCGATGGCACCGCCGTCAACGAGTTCGCGAAATTTTGTTCAATACTTGCCGAGGATTGTGCTAGCGCCTCTGACATGCGCACGGTGAGCAGGCAGAGCAAAACCGCGAGAAAAATGCCGCCTGCGCGGATGTGACACATTGCTCGGTTGATCCTCACGCCCGGCCCTCTAGGTTGCGGCAACAGGAAGTCTTTGACGCATGCATGAACTGATTCCCGATATCACGCTCTGTATTCTGTTTGCCTGGGGGCTTGGGCTGCTGGCCCATTTCTCCCGGCAACCGCTGATACTGGCCTACCTTATCGCCGGCTTTTTCATTGGTCCATTCGGCATGGGCTGGGTCAAGTCCCAGGAATCGATCAGCGTCATCTCCGAGCTCGGCCTGATCTTCATGCTGTTCATGATCGGGCTGGAAATCGACCTCAAGAAGATCATCCGCGCCGGCAAGGTCATCCTGTTCGCGGGAGCCGGGGAGCTGATCGGCGGCTGCCTGATCGGCGTGGCGTTCTTTGCCGCTATCGGGCTTGCGGTCGGCGGCGGCAAGTTCGACGCGATCTATCTCTGCGTCGCCTGCGCGCTGTCCTCGACCGTGATCATCGTCAAGGTGCTCTACGAGAAGCGCGAGCTGGATACGTTGCCGGGCCGCATCACGCTCGGCGTGCTGGTGCTGCAGGACATCTTCGCGATCCTGTTCCTGGCGGTGCAGCCGAGCCTGGATAATCTGCAGATCAGCGTCGTGCTGCTGTCGATTGCCCGCGTCGCGGTGCTGGTCGCGACCGCGCTGGTGCTGAGCCGCTACGTGCTGCCGCGGCTGTTCCACCAGATCGCGCGGCGACCGGAGCTCGTGCTGCTCGGCGCGCTCGCCTGGTGCTTCCTGATCGGCGAAATCGCCGAGCGGCTGCATTTGTCGCGCGAGATGGGCTCGCTGGTCGCCGGCGTCTCGATCTCGACCTTTCCCTATGCGCTCGATGTCACCGCCAAGGTCACGACGCTGCGGGATTTCTTCATCACGCTGTTCTTTGTCGCGCTCGGCATGACGATCCCGATTCCGGGCCTCTCGGTGATCTGGCTTGCGCTCGTCATCGCGGCCTTCACGGTGGCGAGCCGCCTGATCACGACGTTCACGCCACTCTACCTGATGAAGCAGGGGCTGCGCGCCAGCCTGCTGCCGGCGATCAACCTGGCGCAGATCTCCGAATTCTCGCTGGTGGTGATCCAGACCGGTGTCGCCGCCAACCACATCGGAACCGAAACCGCGAGCGCGGCCTCGTTCGCTTTCGTCGTGCTGGCGGTGCTCTCGACCTTCGCGATGGCGCGCAGCGACCAGATCGTGCGCGGCCTCATCGGTCCGTTGAAGCGGATCGGGCTGCGCGACCTCGACCAGGAAGGCCAGGGCCGCGGCGAGGCCGGGCACGAGGGCGGACATGGCGAGATCCGGCGCATCGTGATTCTCGGCTTTTTCCGCGCGGCGAGCGCGCTGATCAGCCAGATCGAGCGGCAGAACCAGTCGCTGCTCGAGCAGATCAGCGTCATCGATTTCAACCCGCTGGTGTTCCGCACGCTGTCCGATCGCGGCATGCACGTCATCTATGGCGACATCAGTAATGTCGACACCCTGGTTCATGCTGGCATCGGCAAGGCCGAGATCATCATCCTCAGCGTGCCGGATTTCCTGCTGGTCGGCGCCGACAATGAGAAGCTGGTGCGCCACGTCCGCGCCCTCAATCCGACCGCGCGGATCGTTGCCACCGCGGACCTCCTGACCGGCGTCGACGACCTCTACAGCGCCGGCGCCGACTACGTGACGGTGACCCGGCTCAGCGACGCCGGCGAGCTTTACTCCGTGATCGAGGCGGCCGACGCCGGCCTGCTCGACGACAAGCGCGCCGAGCTGGACGTCCAGCTCAGCGACCGGCGCGAGGTGCTGCCGTAGGCGAACTTTCTCTACCTCTCCCCATCGGGAAGAGGTCGCGCTGAAAGCGCGAGTGAGGGGGATCAGGTCCCAGGAGGGAGCGCAACCCCTCACCCGGATTGCATCTGGCGATGCAATCCGACCTCTCCCTTTGGGAGAGGTGAAGCGGCCTGGTATGCCTGCCAGATGCATGGCGGGTTGCATAATGATACTGGCGCTGACATCGGAACCCGGCTAATCCACTGCCTGCATATAGCGAGATGTCAGGACAATGGCCGATACGATCCAGGAAGTGCTGCAAGCCTTTGCGAAGGGTGAACTCGTTGTCGTCACCGACGATGACGATCGGGAAGGCGAAGGCGATCTGATCGTCGCGGCGTCGTTCTGCACGGCGGAGAAAATGGCCTTCATCATCCGCCACACCTCCGGCATCGTCTGCGCGCCGATCACCACCGAGGACGCCCGCCGGCTGCGGCTCGACCCGATGGTGGCGCACAACGAGTCCAACCACACCACCGCTTTCACGGTCTCGATCGACTACAAGCCAGATGGCGGCACCGGCATCTCGGCCGAGGAACGCGCCTCCTGCTGCCGCGCGCTCGCCAATCCCAATGCCGGCGCCAACGATTTTGCGCGCCCTGGCCACATCTTCCCGCTGATCGCGCGCGACGGCGGCGTGCTGCTGCGCTCCGGCCACACCGAGGCCGCGGTCGATCTGTGCCGGCTCTCCGGCCTGCCGCCGATCGGCGTCATCAGCGAGCTGATGAACGACGATGGAACCGTGATGAAGGGCGAGCAGGTCGCGAAATTCGCCGCCGCCCACAAGCTCAAGCATGTCACGATCGCGGACATGATCGCCTATCGCCAGGCGCGCGAGAAGCTGATCGAGCGGGTCGCGACCTTCACCACCGAAAGCCCGATCGGTCCGCTGCAGGGCTACGCCTATCGCTCGCCGTTCGACGAGATCATGCATGCCGCCTTCGTCTATAACGGCATCGGCGACGGCCGGGACGTGCTGACGCGGCTACACAAGCCGAACATCGTGAAAGACCTGTTCACCGGGCCGGCGCGCATGGAGGCCGTGTTGCGGCACTTCAAGGACGCCGGCCGCGGCGTGCTGGTATATCTGCGCGACGGTGCCGCCGGTGTTCCGGTCGAACCGGTGGGAGAGCAGAAGACGGCGGAGGCCGATCGCCACCGGCAGTGGCGCGAGGTCGGCGTCGGGGCACAGATCCTGCGCGATCTCGGCGTCACCTCGATCCGGCACCTGACTTCGTCGGTCCACGACTACAAGGGATTGTCCGGTTTCGGCATCGAGATCGTGTCGAACGAGAAGCTGGAAACCTAGCGTCAGTCATTCCGGGGCGATGCACAGCATCGAACCCTCAGGTGCGCGGTTGCGCACCGAGAATCTCGAGATTCCGGGTTCGCGCTAGCGTGGGCCCCGGAATGACAGTGATCCCAATTCAATTGCGCTTCGCAGCATAGCGCTTTAATTTATCCACCAATTTCCGATAGACGATGCGAAAGGATGTTTCATGAGCGTGCGCCCCCAGGCCAAGGACAAGCCGGCTGCCGCCAGCTTCCAGTGGGATGATCCGTTCCTGCTCGACGACCAGCTCACCGAAGACGAGCGCCTGATCCGCGACACTGCGCGGGCCTATGCGCAGGACAAGCTCCTGCCGCGGGTCACCAAGGCCTATCTGGACGAGAAAACCGACCGCGAGATCTTCAATGAAATGGGCGAGCTCGGCCTGATCGGCGTGACGCTGCCCGAGGAGTATGGCTGCGCCAATGCGAGCTACGTGGCCTATGGCCTCGTGGCGCGCGAGATCGAGCGCGTCGATAGCGGCTATCGCTCGATGAACTCGGTGCAGTCGTCGCTGGTGATGTATCCGATCTATGCCTATGGCGACGAAAACCAGCGCAAGAAATATCTGCCCAAGCTCGCGACCGGGGAATGGGTCGGCTGCTTCGGCCTGACCGAGCCGGATGCCGGTTCCGATCCCGGCGGCATGAAGACCCGCGCCGAGAAAGTGGCTGACGGCTACAAGCTCAACGGCGCCAAGATGTGGATCTCGAATGCGCCGATCGCCGACGTGTTCGTGGTGTGGGCCAAGTCGGCGGCCCACGACAACCAGATCCGCGGCTTCATCCTCGAGAAGGGCATGAAGGGCCTGTCGGCGCCGAAGGTCGGCGGCAAGCTCTCGCTGCGCGCCTCGATCACCGGCGAGATCGTGCTCGATAATGTGGTGGTGCCGGAAAGCGCGCTGCTGCCCAACGTCTCGGGCCTCAAGGGGCCGTTCGGCTGCCTCAACCGCGCCCGCTACGGCATCTCCTGGGGCGCGCTCGGCGCCGCCGAGGACTGCATGCACCGCGCGCGGCAATACACGCTCGACCGCAAGCAGTTTGGCCGGCCGCTCGCCGCCACCCAGCTGGTGCAGAAGAAGCTCGCCGACATGGAGACCGAGATCGCACTCGGCCTGCAGGCCTCGTTGCGCGTCGGCCGCCTGATGGACGAGGGCAAGATGGCCCCCGAGATGATCTCGATCGTCAAGCGCAACAATTGCGGCAAGTCGCTCGACATCGCCCGCATGGCGCGCGACATGCACGGCGGCAACGGCATCCAGATCGAGTATCACGTGATGCGTCACGCCGCGAACCTCGAGACGGTGAACACCTATGAGGGCACGCACGACGTCCATGCGCTGATCCTCGGCCGCGCGATCACCGGCATCCAGGCGTTCTCGTAAGGGTGCTTGCCCGTCATTCCGGGGCGCGCCATCGGCGCGAACCCGGAATCTCGCGCCACGTTCCTTTCCCTTCCTTCGAGATTCCGGGTCTGGCCCTGCGGGCCATCCCGGAATGACGATGCAGAGAAAATCCCCATGGCCGACAACGACGACATCCCGTTCAACCGCGATTTTCCGCTCAAGCCCGGCGTGGTCGAACAGGTCCGCCCCGGCGTTCGCCGTGTCCTCTGCAACAATCCGAGCCCGTTCACCTTCACGGGCACGGTCAGCTACATCGTCGGCGAGGGGAAGGTCGCGATCATCGATCCCGGTCCCGACGACGAGGCGCATGCCAAGGCGCTGCTCGATGCGGTCAAGGGCGAGACCGTGACGCATATCCTCGTCACCCATACCCATCGCGACCATTCGCCGAACACGCCGCGGATCAAGGCCGCGACCGGCGCGCCTGTTTATGCCGAGGGGCCGCACCGCGCCGCGCGCCCGCGCTTCGAGAGCGAGAAGCACAATCCGGAATCCGGCGCCGACCGCGATTTCCTGCCCGACGTGCAGGTCAGGCACGGCGACGTTATCGAGGGGGCGGGTTTCGCGCTGGAGGCGGTCGCCACCCCCGGCCACACCGCCAATCACCTGGCGTTCGCCTGGGCCGAGCGCAGCATCAATTTCGTCGGCGACCATGTGATGGGCTGGTCGACCTCGATCGTGGCGCCGCCCGACGGTTCGATGATCGATTACATGGCCTCGCTGGAGCGACTGGAGCAGCGGCCCGAGCAGCTGTACTTCTCCGGCCACGGCCCGGAGATTCCGGAAGGCCGGCGCTACGTCCGTTTCCTGGCGCGGCATCGCCGGGCGCGCGAGGCATCGATCCTGCATCGTCTCGGCAAGGGCGAGGCCGACATCCCGACCATGGTGCGGGCGATCTATATCGGGCTCGATCCGCGCCTCGCCAATGCCGCCGGCTATTCGGTGCTGGCGCATCTTGAGGACCTCGTCGCGCGCGGCATCGTGGCGACGGATGGCGATCCCGTGATCGGTGGAACGTATCGGATGGCGTAGGGCGCTATTTCTTCACCGTCTTCGCCGGTGGTGCCTTTGGCGCGACAGGGGCGGCCTTCTTCGCCGGCTTCGAATTGTCGTTCTCGGCGGCGGTGTTGAGGTCCTCGATCAGCTTCTTGACGCGGGCGGCGTTGCTGCCGAGATCGGCGTCGAAATAGCGCGATGCCGAGCGGATATCGACGCGGGAGTCCTCGTCGTCGGGCGTGACCCGGATCGAGACGTCCTCGCGGAAACCCATGATCGGCGTGCGCGCCACCGCCTCGATGCGGCCGATGCGGCGCGGCGGCTGCGGCGCGCGCGCGTCGATGACGAGCCATTTGCGGCGGTTCACCAGCCGCAGCGTCAGCTCATAGGCGCGGTCGACCGGGGTTTCGAGCTCGACGGTTTCGATATCGGGATAGGCCGCGCGCTGCTGCTCGGCCGAATAGAGGCCGGCATAGGCGGCAGGATTGGTGCCTTCCCCGGTGCGCAGCCGCGCCAGCGCCTCGAACCTCGGGGGGTCGATCGCGTCGGTGGTGACGTCGTAGATCCGCGGCAGCTTGCGGTACTGATAGATGAGGTAGGCCGGGTAGGCGAGGATCGCCGCGTCGATCAGCAGCGCGAGCAGGATCCGGCCCATGCCGCGGGTGCCGTTCTGCCAGATCGCGGCAAAGGCGGCCAGCCCAAGTAGGATCGACAGGCCGGCCAGGCCCAGCGCGCCGAAGAAGGTCGCCAGCGCCGGTTTGACCTCCAGGAACCCGAAGCGGACGATCAGGATCGAGACCACCACCGCGACGACGGAGAAGATGGCGAGGTTGCGCGACCAGGTGGCGAGACCGGACACGGGCTCCTGCTGGTAGGGAGCGGAAAACCTGCGCGCCATCGTCGAAAAATCTGCCGGTTGAGATGTCCTCAGGCGACCTCGGCCGCCGCGATCAGTCGTGTGAGACCACGGACCTGCGGCGAATTCAAGGGATTTGGGCTTTACCCCGAATCGCCATGGCCGGGCATAGCCGTCCGAAGCGACGGCGTCGCTTGCGCTCGCCTATGCCCCCGCCATCCATGTCTTGCCAAACGGCGAAGTCGTGGATGCCCGGGTCAAGCCCGGGCATGACGAGCGTTAGTCTTCACGCCGCGGCGGTCGGGAACGTGTAGTCCTTGAACTGGTCGCGCAGCGCCGTCTTCAGGATCTTGCCGGTCGCGGTGTGGGGGATGCCGTCGACGAAGGCGACGTCGTCGGGCATCCACCATTTGGCGATCTTGCCGTCCATGAACTTCAGGATGTCCTCGCGCGTGGCGCTCTGGCCCTGCTTGAGCTGCACGATCAGCAGCGGCCGCTCATCCCATTTGGGGTGATGGACGCCGATCACGGCGGCTTCCGCGACCGCCGGATGGCCGACCGCGAGGTTCTCGAGATCGATCGAGGATATCCACTCGCCGCCGGACTTGATCACGTCCTTGGAGCGGTCGGTGATCCGCATGTAGCCGTGCTCGTCCATCGTCGAGACGTCGCCGGTGTCGAAATAGCCGGCATCGTCGAGGATATTGCTGTCGACCCTGAAATAGGCCCTGGCGATCGCCGGGCCCGAGACCTTGAGACGGCCGAAGGTCTTGCCGTCCCACGGCAGGTCCTTGCCGGCATCGTCGGTGATCTTCATCTCGACACCGAACGGCGGATAGCCTTGGGTCTGCAGGATGTCGAGCCGCTCCTCGCCGGTGCGCTCGGTGAACGGCGGCTTCAGCGTCGCCAGCGTGCCGAGCGGGCTCATCTCGGTCATGCCCCAGGCGTGGCGCACTTGGCTGCCCATGTCGAGGAACGCCTTGATCATCGAGCGCGGCATCGCCGACCCGCCGCAGATCACCATCTGCAGGTCCGGCAGCTTGACGTTGTTGGCGGCCATGTATTGCAGCAGCATCAGCCACACCGTGGGCACGCCGGCGGTGTGCGTGACCTTCTCGGTCGACAGCAACTCGTACACCGAGGCGCCGTCGAGCTTCGGGCCCGGCATCACGAGCTTGGTGCCCATCGACGGCGCGGAGAAGGCGATGCCCCAGCTGTTGGCATGGAACAAGGGGACCACCGGAAGCATTGTGTCCGACGCGGAGGTGCCGAGCGCGTCCTTCGAGTTGGCCATCAGCGCGTGCAATACGTTGGAGCGGTGCGAATAAAGTACACCCTTGGGATCGCCCGTCGTGCCGGAGGTGTAGCACATCGCCGCCGCGGTGTTCTCGTCGAAGGTCTTCCACTCGAACTTGCCGTCGGATGCTGCGATCCAGTCCTCATAGGCGACCGCGTTCTTCAGCGTGGTCTGCGGCATGTGCGCCTTGTCGGTCAGCACCACGTAGCGCTCGACGCTCGGCAGCTGGCCTGCGATCTTCTCCAGCACCGGAACGAAGGTGAGGTCGGTGATGACGATGCGGTCCTGGGCGTGGTTGACGATCCAGGCGATCTGCTCCGGAAACAGGCGCGGATTGACCGTATGGCAGATCGCGCCGATCCCCATGATGCCGTACCAGACTTCGAGGTGGCGCCAGGTGTTCCAGGCGATGGTGGCGACGCGGTCGCCGAGCTTGATGCCGTCGCGTTCCAGGCTCTGCGAAACCTTCAGCGCGCGGGCATGGATTTGGGCATAGGTGGTGCGATGAATGGGGCCTTCGACCGACCGCGTCACGACTTCCTGCGTGCCGTGATATTTGGCGGCGTGCTCAATAATCTTGTGACACAGCAAAGGCCAATCTTGCATCAAACCAAGCATACGCAAATCCCTCCTCGATCCTCACGCATGATCCGCCGGCATCTTGGACGGCCGGCAGTAAAATCATGGAACTGACATGAACTCTAGCGCGGAGAAAGCAAGCCGAAAATGGCCTGTTGGCGCGTTTCGTCGCGGGGGCGCGGCAATGGTTACCGCCGCCGCCCTGCTGCTTTGCCTTGGCATGCAAGCAAGCCCCGCCGAGGCCGCCCGCCGCGCGCCCAGCTTTCCGTGGGACGATCTGTTCGGCACCCGGCCACAAAGGCCGCACAAGGCGGTCCGCCGCTCAGCGGTGCCGCTCCCGAAGCCGCGCCCGGCGCAGGCGCCGGCGGCAACTCACGCGCCCGCGGCAGCTCACGCGCCGGCGGCAACCGAGCCCGAGCCGCCCGCGGCCGAGAGACAGCCTCCTGCCGAGGCTGCGAGGCCCGCCGAGACGGCCAAGCCGGCCGAGCCCGCCGCGCCGCAGCTGTCGGCCTGCCGGCAGGCGCTGACCGATGAGATCGCGATCGCGCCGAGCATTCCGGATATCCACGGAGCCGGTGGGTGCGGCGGCGAGGATCTGGTGCGGCTCGAGGCGATCGTGCTGGCGGACAAACGCAAGGTCGCGGTCAAGCCCGCGGCGATCCTCCGCTGCAAGATGGCCGCTGCGGTCGCCGACTGGGTCCGCACCGATATCGCGCCGCTCGCGCAGAGCCTCGGGGGCGGGATCAGCAATCTCGACAATTTCGACTCGTTCGAATGCCGCGGCCGCAATCGGGTCGCCGGTGCGCAGCTCTCCGAGCACGGCCGCGCCAATGCGCTCGACGTGCGCGCTCTCGGCCTCGCCAACGGCAAGTCGATTTCGCTGACCGACCGCAGCGTGCCGCGGACCTTGCGCGAGACCGTGCTGCACTCGGTCTGCGCCCGCTTCTCCACGGTGCTCGGGCCGGGCTCGGACTGGTACCACGAGGACCACATCCATCTCGACCTGATCGAGCGTCGCAACAATTACCGGATCTGCCAGTGGAACGTGGACGACCCGCTGCCAGAGGTCGCGCCGCTGTTGCCGGCCGAGCGCCCCGAAGAGGCACCGCCGCGCGAAGTTGCCGCCAAATCCGACGCGTCGAAGACGGACGCATCCAGAGCTGACCAAGGCAACGCTGATCACGGCAGGGCCAGCGACGGCAAGCCGGATGCCACAAGATCACATGATGCGTCCGCGCCCGACCGCAGCGCCGAGACCAAGCCGCAGCCAACAAAAAAGCGCCGGCAAAGCCGGCGCTTTTGATCGCGATTGCGATGGGATCAGTAGGTCGTGCCGCCGCCGCCCTGCAGCGCCATCTGCGGCTTGTAGGGCGAGTCGCCGTGCTTCGGCTCCAGCACCACGACGATGGTGCCGAGCTTGACGCGGTTGTAGAGGTCGATGACGTCCTCGTTGGTCATGCGGATGCAGCCTGACGAGATCGACGCGCCGATATATTCCGGCTGGTTGGTGCCGTGGATGCGGAACAGCGTGTCCTTGCCGCCCGAATAGAGATACATCGCGCGCGAGCCCATCGGATTGTCCGGGCCCGGGGCCACGAAGGTCGGGACGCCGAGGCGCGAGATTTCGCCGGGGGTCGGGTGCCAGGCCGGCCATTCGGTCATGCTGCCGACCTTGGCGATGCCGGACCAAGCCATGGCTTCCTCGCCGACGGTGATGCCGTAGCGGATCGCCTTGCCGTCGTTCAGCACGTAATAGAGGTAATGGTTGTCGGAATCGACCACGATCGAGCCGGGGGCTTCCTTGCGGTGATACTCGACGATGGCGCGGCGGAACGGTTCCGCCACCGGCGTCTTGACGTAGGTAGTCTTGGCCAGGAGTTCCTTGTCACGCGGCTTGAAGTTCGCGGTGTTAGTTGCCTCATAGGTTGTGGCCTGCATACAGCCCGACAACATCAGGCCCGCGGCCAGAATCCCGAAGGTAACTTTGAGCGACGACATGATTACATTCCAATCGAAAATCCGCGCCCGAAAGCGCCACTATTACGCCCCAAACGCCACGATTCCATGAGGGCAGTATTGCTGAAACCCGCCATTATTCCCAGAGTTTAGATGCCTTTCCCGCATCGCGGGACGCTGTCTGTGGCTTTTTTGCCGCAACTGTTCTGGCGCCGGGTTGGTTTTTGTGCAAACAGGCAACGGTCGACGAGTCGGCGCCACGTCACTGCCGTCTGGCCGCCACAAGTATGGATGCCCGGTTAATGCCCCGGTCATGAAGCGCCCCCCAGAATCGCGCTAAGTCGGCGGGTCCTGCCAGCCCTGTTTCGTGGAGTTCGTGATGCTGTCGGTGTTCGTTCCGTCCGAGTTTTCGCTCAAGAAGGCCACCGCGACCGACCTCGGCGCGCTGCCCGAGGGAGCGGTCTGGGTCGATCTGGTGAATCCGACCGTGGAGGAGGACCGGGCGGTCGAGAAGCTCGCGGGGATCGCGGTGCCGACCCGGGAAGACATGCAGGAGATCGAGATCTCCAGCCGACTCTATATCGAGAACAGCGCGCGCTACATGACCGCGACGCTGATGTGCCAATCCGACACCGACATGCCGCGCACCACGGCGGTCACCTTCATCCTGACCAGCCATCGCCTGGTCACGGTACGCTACGACTTGCCGAAACCGTTCGCGTTGGTCGAGAACAAGCTGGCGCGCGCCTGTGCTCCCGGTATCACCGGCGAGCAGGTGCTGATGGAACTGCTGGACGCTGTGATCGACCGTTGCGCCGATCTCCTGGAGCGCTGCGGGGCCGATATCGACCAGGTGTCCCACGACATCTTCGAGCCGGAGAGCGAGCGCCACGGCCACGCCAAGCAATATTCGCAGATCCTGATCGCGATCGGCCGCAAGGGCGACCTGACCTCCAAGGTTCGCGAAAGCCTGGTCTCGATCGGCCGCCTCGTCACCTTCCTCTCCGCGGTGGTCGAGGGCGTGAAATGGTCCAAGGACATGCGCGAGCAGCTCAAGACCATGCAGCGTGACGTGGCCTCACTGACTGACCACGCCTCCTATCTCTCCAACAAGATCACCTTCGTGCTCGACGCCATGCTCGGCGTGGTCAATCTGGAACAGAACAACATCATCAAGCTGTTCTCGGTGATGGCGGTGGTGCTGATGCCGCCGACGCTGATCGCCTCGATCTACGGCATGAATTTCAAGATCATGCCGGAACTCGAATGGGTGCACGGCTATCCGATGGCGCTGGTGATGATGCTGATTGCGGCCGTTGTGCCGTACTGGATCTTCAAGTGGAAGAAGTGGCTTTAAGCCGGTTCCACACGTCGCGTTTTGGGACGCGTTTTCTGCCTTATTTCCTCTCCTAAAATTTGAGCGTTGCGCTGAACGTTTGGGCGAAACTTGTCTGCGATAACGCCCGCCTCGAAGCCGGAGGACAGCAATGGTTGAGAAGATCATAACGCCACGGCGTAACGTCATCGACTTTGCGCGCTATCAACAGGACCGCGCAGCAGGCAAGGTGCAGGCGATCTCGCCGAGACTTTGCCGTTACTGTGGCGCTGCGTTGCTGGATGGCGAGGACGAAGACGAATGCTCCAGCGCGCTGAACGACGTCGCGCTGCGGCAGCCCGAGAAGAAGTCGCGTCGGTTCTACGCAGACTAGAGGCCGAAGCCTCGGAGGCAGAAGCCTCGTTTGCGTTTGTTACGCCTGCAAGTGAAGCAATCCCAATGACGGCCGCGGCGGCGGCCGGGATCGCCTCAAAACTTCCTTCCCCGAAATACGGCTCTTCCCAAGCTCAGACGTGCTGACCACCGTTGATGTGGATCTCCGCACCGTTCACGTAAGAGCTGGTCTCCGTGCAGAGAACGTAGATGATCTTGGCGACCTCGTCCGGCGTGCCGAGGCGATGCATCGGGATCTGCTGGTCGACGATCTTCTCGGTACCCGGCGACAGGATCGAGGTATCGATCTCGCCCGGCGCGATCGCGTTGACGCGGACGCCGACGCGGCCGAAGTCCGATGCCATCTCGCGCGTCAGCGCCGCGAGCGCGGCCTTCGACGTCGCGTAGGCCGCGCCGGCAAACGGATGCACGCGCGAGCCCGCGATCGAGGTGACGTTCACCACCGCGCCCTTGGCGTGTTTCAACTCCTCGATCAGCCCGCGCGCGATCATGATCGGCGCGAAGAAGTTGACGTGGAAAACGTGGGTCCAGGTCTCGATGTCGGTGTCCATGGTGCCGAGCCGGCCGCCGCCGGCAGCCTTCGGCGAGATCGCGGCGTTGTTGACCAGCGCGTGCAGTTCATCGTTCTCGAGCCGCCTGCGGATCTCGGAGATCGCGCGCACGGTGTCGTCATGGCTGCCGAGATCGACCTCGATGTGGTCTTCCGGCCCGGCGCCCCACGGGCAGACCTCGGGAAACGCATGCCGCGACAGGGTGATGACGCGCCAGCCGGCGGACGAGAAGCGGATCGCGGTGGCATGGCCGATGCCGCGGCTTGCGCCGGTCAGGAGCAGCGTGCGCCGCGGTGCATTGGATGGGTGGGGCATCGACGGTTTCTTTCGTTTTCGTCATGCGCGGCGTCGTGCCGGGCATCCACGCCTTCGAACGACTTGGGATGACTTGGGATCAAGACGTCGATGGCCGGGGTCATCTTACACGAAGGCACGCTTCGCGCTTTCGCCCGGCCATGACGGTCGCAGTTTTCAGGGATAGAGCCGCACCTTCGACCAGGCGCTGGCGGCGCCGTCGCGGCGGAATTCGATGCGGTCGTGCAGGCGGTAGGGGCGGTCGTGCCAGAACTCGAAGCGTTGCGGCGTGATCCGCCAGCCGCTCCAGCCCGGCGGCCGCGGCACCTCGCCGATGACGTATTTCGCACCGGTCTTGGCGATCGCCTGTTCGAAGGCGAAGCGGCTCTCCAGCGGCTGCGATTGCTTGCTGGCCCAGGCGCCGATCTGCGCCTGCTTCGGCCTCGTGGCGAAATAGGCATCGGCCTCGGCATCGGTCACCGGAGTGACCGGTCCGCGGATGCGCACCTGGCGGCGCAGCGATTTCCAGTGAAAGAGTAAAGCGGCTTTAGGATTTGCGGCCAATTCGCGGCCCTTGGCGCTCGCAATGTGGCTGTAGAACACGAAGCCGTCGGCATCGAAGCCCTTCATCAGCACCATCCGCACGTCGGGCAGGCCGTCGGGGTCGACGGTCGCAAGCGCCATCGCGTTCGGATCGTTCGGCTCGGACTTGACCGCCTCCGCAAACCATTCGGCGAACAGGGCGAACGGCTCCTCCGCCGCGGTGAAATCACCCGATGTTAACGGTGTCGGGTGTTTGATGGAGGTCGTGTCGGTCATGTCAGGAGTCCCGATTTGCATCCGCCCGCGTCTGAAAGCGCGTTACTGGCCCTATATAGGGCATGGGGGCGCGTTGGCCTATCGGCGATCCATCCCGCAGGCGCGGTGGTGACATTGATCCTGATCGGCGTCGGCGCAAGCGGCTGCAGCCTGTCGCGCAGCGACGCCTTCGCCAAGCTGGACGACAAGGATGTGACTGGCTCGATCAGCCCGACCCAGGTCAACGCGGTGATGCCGACCGACAGCGACCTCGCGTTCGCCCGCAATGCGGCCTCCGACGTGCTGACCAAGGGCGACAAGGATTCCAGCCAGCCCTGGGAAAATCCTGAAACCGGCGCGCGCGGCTCGGTGACGCCGCTGGCCCAGGCCTATTCGGGCGAGGACGGCAAGACGTGCCGGGATTTCCTTGCCAGCTACGTCAATGGAGCCACCGAGAGCTGGCTGCAGGGGGCCGCGTGCAAGGCTGGACAAGGGCGGTGGGAAATCCATAGCCTGACGCCTTGGAGAAAATCCTGAGAATTCCGGCGAAGCCGGACTAGTTGCAAAAATGCCACTGAGCTCCCACATAAAGGCAAAGTGGGCCCGGACGGGTTCCCGGCCAGGATTGATTTTTCCCGTGAAGGAGACGTGACGGATGCGCGACCCCTATGAGGTCTTGGGGGTGCAGCGGAGCGCCAGCGCTGCGACGATCAAGAGCGCCTATCGCAAGCTCGCCAAGAAGCATCACCCTGATAACAACAAGAACGACCCGAAGGCGGCGGCCCGCTTTGCGGAGATCAACACGGCCAACGAGATCGTCGGCGACGAGGACAAGCGTAAGCAGTTCGACCGCGGCGAAATCGATGCCGAAGGCAAGCCGCGCTTCCAGGGCTTCCCTGGCGGCGGCGCCGGCGGCCGTGCCGGTCCGGGCGGCTTTGAGTACAGTTTCCGCTCTGGGCCCGGCGGCGGCATGGGCGGCGGCAGCTTCGAGGACATCCTCAACAGCATGTTCGGCAATGCCGCTCGCGGCGGCGGCCGTGCGGGCCGGGCCAGTCCGTTCGAGTTTGACGGCGGCGGGGTCGGCGTCGACCTCGATCTTTCGGTCGCCATGACGGTGTCGCTGGAGGAATCGATCAGGGGCGGCGACAAGCGCGTCCGCCTGCCGACCGGCCGCGAGCTCAACGTCAAGATTCCGCCCGGGGTCGCTGCGGGCCAGCAGATCCGGCTGAAGGGGCAGGGCGAGACCGCGCAAGGTCATCCGCCCGGCGATCTCCTGATCACGATCTCGATCGCGCCGCACCCGTTCTTCAAGGTCGACGGCAACGATCTTCGGATCGACCTGCCCATCACCCTCTACGAGGCGGTGCTGGGCGGCAAGGTCCGCGTGCCGACGCTCGGCAGCGCGGTCGAACTGTCGATCCCGAAGAACACCTCGAGCGGCCGTACTTTCCGCCTCAAGGGCAAGGGGCTGTCGAAGGCGGGCGCGACCGGCGACCTCTATGTCACGACCCGCATCATCCTTCCGGACGGGAACGATGCCGAGCTTGAGGCATTGATGCAGACGTGGCGGGAGCGAAATCCCTACAATCCGCGCAGCGATCTCGGCTGACCGCCGAGAGCGCGCCCCAAAGACGCGAAGACGCGAAACTGCAACTACCCCGGAGTCTATCGGGGTAGACGCGGGCATTGCGAGCGCGTCACAAAGGATAACGGGCCGTCCGAGGTCTGCGGCGTGCAGATCGGATGACGAAAAAGGAGTGCGGCCTCGAGAGGGGGACCAGCGCGGTACACAAAACCCCAATCGAGGCCGCGTGCGCCGATCGGCGGATCGAGCGCAGATCATCTTCGCGTGAGCATCCGGTACGACAATGAGACGCGTCCATGACGCGAATCGAAATTTTCAATGTCGGAATTGGGACACTGAGTGAGGCTGGATTCACTTACTCGAAACGGCACAATTTCGCCGAGGTAATCTCCCGTAAAATTACGGAAGGTCAGCCGCCGCTCTGCTCCATCTGATCGTAGACGGCCTGCGCGACCTGGGTCAGCCGCGTGCGATCGGTGCCGCCGCTGACGACATAGGCGACGCCTCGATCGGCCCAGAACAGCGCGCCGTCGCTGCCCTGCACGGCGTAACGCATCTGGGTCGCCTCGGTCTTCACCTTGGCGGTATAGACCGTGAAGCGCTCACCCGACGTGCTCTCATACATCAGGAACGATGCCGGGCCGCTCGGTCCGGGCAGCAGGCGGCCGCCGACCAGCTTCAGCCCGGTGAGCTCCGGTGCGCGGACGTCCCAGCCGCAGCGCTTGGTCAGCCATTGCTGCAGGTGGTCGCGCTCGCTGCCGGGCACCTCGACGGGATGGCGGACCTCGACCACGTAGAGCCGATGCGCATCGAGTGCATCGACCGTGAAGCTCTGGAAGGTCGACGGCGTCGCCGAGACGCCGCGCGCCATCCAGCCGGCGCCGCCGCCGGCGACGAAGGCCACGACCGTCGCCGCCACCGCGCCATAGACCCAGCGGCGCGGCTGACGCACCAGCCGCTCGAGCTCGAGCCGTTTCGGCACCGCTTCGTCCAGCACGGTGTCGTAGCGTGCATGCAGCGTCTCGGCCATCGCACGCCATGACTGCACCCGCGCCGCGTCGTCAGGATGCGCGGCAAGCCACGCCTCGACATCACCGCGGCGTTCGGCCGGCAGCTCGTTGTCGACGTAAGCGTGCAGCTCGTCTTCGGTGACGGGAATGTTCGGGTCGGTCATATCAGTCGTCTCTGCCAAATCTTGTTCGAAAATGGTTCATGCATAACGCCGGCCATCGCGCACATTATCATTTCACCCGCCGGAGCGCCGGACGCTGGCCCTCGATCGAGGCCCGGACATGGGCGCGGGCGCGGGCGAGGCGGGACATCACCGTGCCGATCGGCACGCCCTGGATGTCGGCGACCTCGCGGTAGCTCATGCCCTCCAGCATGACGAGCAGCAGCACCGAGCGTTGCTCCTCGACCAGCGTCGACAGCGCGCGCTCGATGTCGCGTCCTTCGGCCTCGGTGCCGCTGGCGTCGGCATTGTTGTCGAGCAGCGGCACGAACGCCGGCCGCCGGGCCAGCGAACGCCGGCGATTCTTGTTCAGATTGGTCAGGATCGTGTAGAGCCAGCTCCTGACGTCGCCGCCGAGAAACAGCCGCTCCGAGCGCAGCGCCCGCACCAGCGTGTCCTGCACCAGATCGTCGGCGATATCCGTGTCACGCGCCAGCGCGCGCGCATAGCGACGCAGCGCCGGTATCATGGCTTCGACACTTTGACGAAACGCGGTCATGCATCCCAGTCTTCGATGGTCTCGGCGATAGCCGCCTTGTCCAACATAACACCCTGGCGGCGTGGCTATTCCGTCTGCGTCGATCTGCGCGCATACCGCCCAAGCTGCGGCCGATTTGGGCTTGTCGCCAGCCGAAGTGCTGGTGTACCTCCGGGCCGAAAAAATTCGAAGCGTGGAAGTCTTGAGACGGCCGACATCTCGCTCAGCAGGGACCAGCCGTTACGGGAATGCCGGTGCCGACGATCTATTACATCCGCCACGGCGAGACCGCGTGGAACGCCGAAGGCCGGCTCCAGGGCGTGCAGGACATCGCCCTCAACGAGCGCGGCCGCGCCCAGGCCGCGCATGCCGGGCGCATCCTCGCCGATCTCCTGGCGCGCGACGGCCGTGACCAGACGACGCTGCCGTTCGTCGCGAGCCCGCTGATCCGGGCGCGCGCCACCATGGAGCTGGTGCGCGCCGAGCTCGGCCTGCCGTCCGGCGACTACGCCCTCGACGCGCGGCTGCGCGAGATCGGCTACGGGACGTGGGAGGGCTCGACCTTGGCGCAGGCGCAGGCCGCGGACCCCGTGCTGTATGCCCGCCGCCTGGCCGAGAAGTGGACGGTGGCGCCGGCCGGCGGCGAGAGCTATGTCGACGTCCAGGTGCGGATGACCGACTGGTATCGCTCGGTGACGGCAGACACGGTCGCGGTTGCGCATGGCGGCACGGCGCGGGCGCTGATGGTGGCGCTCGGCTTCGAGACCCCGGCCTCGGCCGCCGAGCTCTATATCGAGCAAGGGGCGGTCTATGTGTTCGGCGAGCAGGGGCTGCGGAAGCATGGTTAAGGGCGCCGGTGTCCCCGCCCGTCATTCCGGGGCGATGCGGAGCATCGAACCCGGAATCTCGAGATTCCGGGTTCGCCCTTCGGGCGCCCCGGAATGACGGACGCGAAGTTTGACCCCGCTGCCTCTGCGCGTTACGACACGCCATGTCCTTCAATACTTTCGGCCATATGTTCCGCGTCACGACCTTCGGCGAGAGCCATGGGGTCGCGATCGGCTGCGTTGTCGACGGCTGCCCGCCGCTGATCCCCCTGACCGTGGAGGAGATCCAGCACGACCTCGACCGCCGCCGTCCCGGTCAGTCCCGCTTCACCACCCAGCGCCAGGAGCCGGATGCGGTGAAGATCCTGTCCGGCGTGATGGCGCATCCGGAGAGCGGGGTGCAGGTGACGACCGGCACGCCGATCGCGCTTTTGATCGAGAACACCGATCAGCGTTCGAAGGATTATTCCGAGATCAAGGACAAGTTCCGCCCCGGCCACGCCGACTTCACCTATGAAGCGAAATACAGCCTGCGCGACTATCGCGGCGGCGGACGCTCCTCCGCGCGCGAGACCGCGACCCGCGTCGCGGCCGGAGCGATCGCGCGCAAGGTCCTGCCCGAGGTGAAGGTGCGCGGCGCGCTGGTGCAGATGGGGCCGCACAAGATCGACCGCGAGAAGTGGGACTGGGACGAGGTCGCCAACAACCCGTTCTTCTGTCCCGACAAGGACAAGGCGGGGTTCTTCGAAAGCTATCTCGACGGCATCAGGAAGAGCGGCTCCTCGATCGGCGCCGTCATCGAGGTCACAGCCGAGGGCGTGCCGGCCGGGCTCGGCGCGCCGATCTACGCCAAACTCGACAGCGACCTGGCGGCGGCGATGATGAGCATCAACGCGGTCAAGGGCGTCGAGATCGGCGCCGGGTTCGGCGCCGCCGAATTGTCGGGCGAGGAGAACGCCGACGAAATGCGGACCGGCAACAACGGAACGCGTTTCCTGTCCAACCATGCCGGCGGCGTCCTCGGCGGCATCTCGACCGGCCAACCGGTGGTGGTGCGCTTTGCGGTCAAGCCGACGTCCTCGATCCTGACCACGCGCCGGACCGTGGACCGCAAGGGTGCCGATACCGACATTCTCACCAAGGGCCGCCACGACCCCTGCGTCGGCATCCGGGCGGTGCCGGTCGGCGAGGCCATGATGGCCTGCGTGCTGGCCGATCATTTTCTGCGCGACCGCGGGCAGACCGGGCGCTGATCCCTTATATAGTGGCGGTCGCCAGACCGCCCTTGGGGGAATGCCATGAACGCGTCGGAGCTTCGGGACATCATCGAGTGGATGATCGGCGGCGCGCGGTCGGCGCCGACCCCGCCGCAGATGATGGCGGAATGCTGCGAACGGCTGGTGCGGGCCGGATTGCCGCTGTGGCGCATCGGCGTCTTCGTGCGCACGCTGCATCCGGAGATCTATGGCCGCCATTTCTTCTGGAAGCCCGGCGCCGAGGTCGAAACCGGCACCGTCGATCACAACATCCTGGACTCCCCGGAATTTGCCGTCAGCCCGCTGTCGACCGTCTTCAGGCAGGGCGTTGAAGTCCGCGCGCGGCTCGACGATCCCGCAAGCGCCCGGTTTCCGATCGTCGTGGACCTGCAGGCCGAGGGCGTCACCGACTACATCGCCGTGCCGCTGGTCTATACCGACGGCTTCGTCAATGCCTCGAGCTGGACCACCAGGCAGCCGGGCGGCTTCACCGACGAGCAGCTCGACGCGATCCGGTCGATCGCCGTGCCATTGGCGCGCTATATCGAGATCATCACCCTGCGCCGCACCGCCTCGCTCTTGCTCGACACCTATGTCGGCAACCGGGCCGGCGAGCGCATCATGGGCGGGCAGATCCGGCGCGGCCATGCCGATACGATGGATGCGGCGATCTGGCTGTCCGACCTGCGCGGCTTCACCGCGCTGTCGGACCGCCTGCCGGCCGAGACGGTGGTGGAGATCCTCAACCTCTATTTCGATTGCCAGGTCAGCGCGATCCGCGACCATGGCGGCGAGGTGCTCAAATTCATGGGCGATGGCCTGCTCGCGGTCTTCCCGATCGACGAATATCTCGGCGACGAGGTGCAGGTCTGCTCACGCGTGCTGGAAGCCGCGCGCGCGTCCCGCGCCGGCGTCGAGGCGCTGCAATTCGCCAATGGCGATGCCGTCGAGCGTTTTCGTTTCGGCCTCGCGCTGCATCTCGGGCGCGTGCTCTACGGCAATATCGGTGGCGGCAATCGGCTCGACTTCACCTGCATCGGTCCGGCGGTCAATCTCGCCGCGCGGCTGGAGAAGATCGCCGGCCGTCTCGGCCGCACCGTGGTGGCCTCGGAGCGCTTCGCCGGCATCAGCGACGGCGGCTGGAGCGATCTCGGCGAGTTTCCGATCGCGGGATTCGCCAAGGCCGAACGAGTCTATGGCCTGTTCGACGAGGCGCCGGTCGCTGCTGCGAGCTAGCCGCCGCGGGCGTAAGACTGCTTCAGGCCGAGGGTCAGGATCGACAGCGTGATCCACAGCCGCAGCATTGCGAAGCTGAAGATGAAGACGACGTAGACCAGGTTCTTGAGCGGCTGCCCCACCATCGCGATCTGCCAGAAGTGCCAGATCGCGGTGCGAAGCAACCCTTGCCCGTAGCCGAGCGCAACATTGATCGCGCCCAGCACGAGTACAGCGGCGCCAAGCCAGAGCCCGTGCCGCCCAAAATCCTTGACGGCCGCAAACAGCGCGACGCGACCGCCATTGCCTTCCGCATTGACGATGATCAGCAGCACCAGCGCCGCGATCGCGGCACTCCAAAAGCGCCCGAGATCGGCGCCCTGATCGAACGCCATGCCATCGAGACCCCACAGTAGGTGCGGTGCAAACGACGAGAAACCGATCGCGGCAGTGGCGAGTGTCGCGACGATTATCACGAGCACGATCCGCCACAGGATCGACAGTGACAGCCTGATCTGCTCGCCCAGCGTCAGTTCGCCGAGCGATGATTGGCCTCCGGCAGCCTGGATCGAGTCCCGCGCAGTAGCGAAAAAGGCGAGCAGCACGCAGATGTCGGCTAGCGCCAGGGCGGGCACGATCAGGCCGGGCTTGCCGAAGCCGACGATCCGTATCGCCGTCGCCATGATGAGCCAGGGCAGGGCGGGCAACGGGCGAAACGGCCCGAACGAGGTTTCCGGGCGAGTCTTCCGCAGGGACAATTGTTGGCGCAGCGCGACGGACATGCCGCGTCGGTACCATGCGATCCCTAAAGCACCGGTCGCCGCGATCGCTAAAATTCGTGGCAAGGCCCGCGGCAATCTGGCGCCGGCGCGCTATTCCTCGGGCTCGGTGGTGAACAGCAGCGGATAGCCCTTGGCGCGGCCGGCGTCGGTGGCACGCGTCGCCTTGGTCTCGGCGACGTCCCTGGTGAACACAGCGACGACGCAGACGCCGCGCTGGTGCGCGGTCAGCATCACCTTGTAGGCCTGGTCGTCGGTCATGCGAAATTCACCCTTCAGCACGGTGACGACGAATTCGCGCGGCGTATAGTCGTCGTTGACCAGGATCACCTTGTGCAGGCGCGGCCGCTCGACCTTGGTCTTTGTCCTGGTTTTCGGCTTGACGACGGTATCTGGCATCGCACTCCCTCGCGATTGCTCCGTAAGAATACCGTCTTCCGCCGCGCCTTGGAACCGTTCGATTTGCACGGCGTCATTGCGGCAACGGTACGGCGCGCGTCGCCGCATTCGAGACAAGCGAGGTCCGACTTGAGTGTGGACGTCTAACCTGAATGTGAAGGACAGCTGATATCTGCGCTTTTCGCCGCCTGAATTGCGTGTCACCATGACACTCATACGACGGGAGGGCCGCAATGCGCTGGTATGTCTCGATCGGAGCGGTGCTTGTCGCGGGCATGCTGGCCAGCGGCGATGTGGCCGGTGTTGCCGCGCCCGGCCCGGGAACCCAGCCCGGCCATCGCCTGGCTGAAAAGGAATCCACTCCGAGCGTCGACATCGAGTTGATCATCGCGGTCGACGTCTCCTATTCGATGGACATGGACGAGCTTGCGATCCAGCGCGAGGGCTACGCGCAGGCCATCGTTTCCAAGGATTTCCTGCAGGCGCTGAAGGCAGGTCCGAACGGCAAGATCTCGATCACCTATTTCGAATGGGCCGCCTCCAACGATCAGAAGATCATCATCCCCTGGCGGGTGATCGACGGCCCTGAATCCGCCGATGCGGTCGCCGCCGAGATCATGAAGACGCCGGTGCGCCGCGCCTCGCGGACCTCGATCTCCGGCGCGATCTATTTCGCGATTCCGATGTTCGACGAGAATCCGCATCGCGGCCTGCGCCGCGTGATCGATATTTCCGGCGACGGGCCCAACAACAACGGCTCGCCGATCACGCCCGCGCGCGATGCGGCGCTCGACAAGGGTATCGTCATCAACGGCCTGCCGATCATGGTGAAGGAACCGTCCTACTCGACGATGGATATCGAAAATCTCGACTATTACTACGAGGACTGCGTGATCGGCGGACCGGGCTCCTTCGTGGTGACGATCAAGGATCGTGAGAAGTTCAAGGAGGCGATCCGCACCAAGCTGCTGCTCGAAGTCGCCGGCCGCACCCCGGAGCGCCCGATCATGCGGACCGCCGATAAGGAGCCGCGGGTCAATTGCCTGATCGGCGAGAAGATCTGGCAGGATCGCTGGGGGCGGTAGCGATCATGTCGATCTCGTAGACGGTTCTAACTCACCCTACAGATCTTCTGGAGGTCACTCTCCAGCACGCGCAGCATCTGCAACGCGGCGGCGTGCTCGGTCGCGCCGATCTGCCGCCAGACCTCCGTGGCACGGCCAGCGAGGTCGCGAACCGTCACCGGAAAATTCGCTGCCTGCGCCAGCGCGCCCTTTTCGTTGATCGGATACGCCCCGTTCAGCGCAAAGAGCACCTGCGCGATGCAGGCCAGCGCGCGATAGGCGCAGCCGGCGATATGCGTGCCGTCGCCGCGCGGCAGGGCAAGCTCGGCATTCTCGATGCTGAACAGCACTTCCCATTGAAAACGCCGCACCAACGCATCGCGGAGGGCCGGCGGGTAGGGCGCGGTCCTCGCCTTCAGCGCCGCGACGAGGCCGTCGGGATCGTGCAGCGCACGGCACAGCGCGACCTCGCCCATCCAGATCGCCGAGCAGAAGCCGTGCGGATGGCCCGGCTGGTAGTGCATGCTGATCTCGCCGTTCCGGCAAGCGTCGATGACAGCAGAGACCTGATCGATGCTGCGGTAGAGCAGGTCGACCTTGCGGCCGCCGATCGTGAGCCAGGCACCGCCGACGATCCACGGTCCCCATTCGCCGACCGGCGTGACATGCGCAACAGCTGGATCGTCGACCAGACCCGTTACAGCTTCGCGGAGCCGATCGATATCCGGCACGGCGTCATCCCGATAGTAGAGGCCGACATCCGTATCGGAGGCGTCATGCGCCGTGCCGCGCGCACGTGAGCCGCCGAGCACGATGGCGGCAACGCCCGGTACGGCGGCGACAACGGGAATGATGCGTGCGAGCAGCGGATCGTCGGACATGCAGCGCAGACTATAGCGAGACTGCCGCGATCAGCGATAGCCGCAGCGTCTTGTCAACGCGCGAACCGCGCCGCCAGCTCGACATGCGCCGTGTGGCGGAACTGATCGACCGGCGTGACGGCTGCGATCTTGTAGCCGCCGTCGATCAGGATTTTCGCGTCGCGCGCGAACGTTGCGGCGTTGCAGGACACCGCTACGATCACCGGCACCTTGCTCGCCGCCAGCTGAGTGACCTGCGCCTGCGCGCCCTGCCGCGGCGGATCGAACACGACCGCGTCATAGTCGCGCAATTCCTGCGGCATCAGGGGGCGGCGGAACAGGTCGCGCGGCTCGGCCTTGAGCGGCTTCAGCCCCGGCGTCGTTTGTGCGGCCTTCTGCAGCGCCGCGATAGCGCCGGCATCGCTGTCGAAGGCCGCGATGCGCGCCTTCTCCGCGAGGCGCAGCGCGAACGGACCGACGCCGCAAAACAGGTCGGCGATATGCTTGGCGCGTCCGCAATGCTCGCGAACCAGCGCGGCCAGCGTCTCCTCGCCCTTGACGGTCGGCTGCAGGAACGAGCCGGGCGGCAGCACGACCTTCGCCTTTCCGATTGCAATCTCGGGGGAGCCGCGCTGCAGCACCAGCTCGCCGTGCCGTGTCAGCCGCGCCAGCCGGTGCCTCTCCGCGACGCGCGACAAAGTGGTGATCAGGCTGGTGGGCAGCGCGCCGGAGCCGCGCACGTCGACGTCGAGGCCGTTGACGGTTGCGGTCACTTGGATGTCGAGCGGCTTGCCGATCGCGATCAGGGGCTCGGCCGTGGCCCAGGCCGCCTCGAGCGCGCCATCGAGCGCCGGATCGAGGATCGGGCAGCGATCGACCGGGACGATGTCGTGCGAACCTGCCGCGGCGTAGCCGACCTTGAGGACCTCATGGGTGCCCATGCGCCCGTGCAGCGTGATGCGGCGACGGCCCGCGCCGTGGGCGTCGATCAGCGCTGTGACGTCCGCCGCAATCTTCGCCTGCGCCAGCGTCTCGACCACGATGTTGCGCTTCCAGGCGCGGTAGGGCGCGTCGCTCCAGTGCTGGATCGCGCAGCCGCCGCAGACCCCGAAATGCGGACAGAACGGCGCGATGCGCTCGGGGCTTTCCTGCGCGACCCGCAGCAGCCGCCGCCGGTCGGGATGGTTGCCCGGGACGCCGTCGACCTCGACCGTTTCGCCGGTCAGCGCATAAGGCACAAAGATCGATTGCGATCCCTCGATCGCGACGCCGTCGCCGCGGTGGCCGACATGGTCGATGGTAAGAAGCTCAGCCACGGCGCGCGCCGAGGAAGAATTCGATATTGCCGTCGCCGCCCGGGATCGAGGACGGGAACACCTGAATGTCGGTGCAGCCCTGCGAGGCGGCAAAGGCGGCGATATCGTCGCAGATCTCCTGGTGCACCATCGCGTTGCGGATGACGCCGCGCTTGGAGTGTTTGCGCGCCGCCTCGAACTGCGGCTTGATCAGCGCCAAAAGACGCATCGGGGCTGCCGCCAGCGACAGCGCCACCGGCAGCACCAGCTTCAGCGAGATGAAGCTGACGTCGATCACCACGATGTCGGGTCGCGCCGGCAGGCGCTTGCCCTCGAAACTCCTGATGTCGGTCGCCTCCATGGAGACGATCTTCGGATGTCCTTGCAGCGAGGGATGCAGCTGGCCGTGGCCGACATCGATGGCGAACACGAGGCTTGCGCCGTTGGCGAGCAGCACTTCGGTAAAGCCGCCGGTCGAGGCGCCGACATCGAGGCAGACATGGCCCTCGACGTCGATCGGATAGTGCTCGAGCGCGCCGGCGAGCTTGACGCCGCCGCGCGAGACATAGGGATGCGCCGGCTCGGCCGAGAGGGCCGCGCCCGGTGCGACGATCTCGGACGCCTTCGCGATCTGCTTGCCGTCGGCGGTGACGAGGCCGGCGTCGATGGCGGCGCGCGCCCGCGCCCGGCTTTCGAACAGGCCGCGTTCCACCAGCAGCACGTCGATACGCTTGCCGGCGGATGCGTTGTTGTCGTTGTCGCCCGCTGTGGTCACTTCGCCGCCTGCCGGCGCTGCGCGGCGGCGAGCCGCACGCAGGCCTCGAAGGAGGTGAGGTCGTGCCAGAGGTTGGCCGACGGCTCGCGCGGGGTCACCAGCGGGCTGCCGTGCAGGTCGAGCGCGTGCATCATCATCAGATTGTCCGGTAATCCAAACTCTTCCACCGTCAGCCCTTCCGCATCGATCAGGCGTCCGTCGGATGCCGGCACGACCTGACTGAGCCGCGCCACGCGATTGGCGTAGGACGTGGGATCGTTGGAATAGGCGAGGCACAGTTTGCCGCGTCCCGCCATGTAGCCGAGTTCGTAAACCGTGCCTGCGTCGGCACTGGGGCCGCGAAACGGCGTCAAGTTGGCGATGATGGCGTCGGCAGACTCCATCATCGCCTCGTTGCTCTTGAAGATTGTGAGTGAGGCGCCGGCGGCGGTGGGATCGATGCTGTTGTCGAGCGGATACAGCCCGCTCAGCCCGTGATAGGCGCAAACCTCCGCCTTACGGCGGCCGATCTCCACGGCATCCGGCAGGAACACGTCAGGACCTGCCAGATAGATCTTCATGGACGTGCCGGGGCTAGTGCGTTTTCGAGCGAGATTCTAGAGCTTCGGTTCTGATTCAATCAGAACCGAAAATGCTCCGAGCGCCGCCCGTAGCGATCAGGCGAGCTTGACGGTCTCGGTCTTGTAGTCCTTGCCGAGGGTCTCGAACACCTTGGCAACGATGCTCTTGGCGTCGAGACCGGCGCGGGCATACATCGCCGCCGGCGTGTCGTGGTCGAGGAACACGTCGGGCAGGATCATCGAGCGGAACTTGAGCATGCCGCTGTCGAGCATGGCGTTGTCCGACAGGAACTGCATGACATGCGAGCCGAAGCCGCCGATCGAGCCTTCCTCAATCGTGATCAGGATATCGTGGTCGCGGGCGAGCTTCATGATCATCTCTTCGTCGAGCGGCTTCATGAAGCGCGCGTCGGCGATCGTGGCGGAGAGGCCGTGGGCGGCGAGCTCGTCGGCCGCCTTCTCGCACTCGGCGAGACGGGTGCCGAACGACAGCAGCGCGACCTTCTTGCCCTCGCGGATGATGCGGCCCTTGCCGACTTCCAGGGCAACGCCGACTTCCGGCATCTCGATGCCGCGGCCTTCGCCGCGCGGATAGCGCAGCGCGCTCGGACGATCGTTGATCGCAACCTGCGTCGCCACCATGTGGACCAGTTCCGCCTCGTCGGCGGCGGCCATGATCACCATGTTCGGCAGACAGCCGAGATAAGCATTGTCGAACGAACCCGCGTGCGTCGCGCCGTCGGCGCCGACCAGGCCGGCGCGGTCGATCGCGAAGCGGACCGGAAGGCTCTGGATCGCGACGTCATGGACCACCTGGTCATAGCCGCGCTGCAGGAAGGTCGAGTAGATCGCGCAGAACGGCTTGTAGCCTTCGGTGGCGAGGCCGGCGGCGAAGGTCACCGCGTGCTGTTCGGCGATGCCGACGTCGAACGTGCGGTCCGGGAACGCCTTGTTGAAGATGTCGACGCCGGTGCCCGACGGCATTGCCGCGGTGATGGCGACGATCCTATCGTCCTTCTCGGCTTCCTTGACGAGGCTCTGGCCGAACACGTTCTGGTAGGCCGGCGCATTCGGCTTAGCCTTGGCCTGGGTGCCGGTCGCGACGTCGAACTTGACCACGGCGTGGTACTTGTCGGCGGAAGCTTCGGCGGGACCGTAGCCCTTGCCCTTCTGGGTCACGACGTGAACCAGGATCGGGCCGGTCTCCATGTCACGGACGTTCTTCAGCACCGGCAGCAGATGGTCGAGATTGTGACCGTCGATCGGGCCGACATAGTAGAAGCCGAGCTCTTCGAACAGCGTGCCGCCGTCCATCATGAAGCCGCGCGAATATTCCTCGACGCGGTTGGCGCGGTTGGCGAGGATCTTGGGCAGGCGCTTGTTGATCTGCTTGGCGGCCTCGCGCAGCGAGCGGTAGGTCTTGCCCGAGTAGAGGCGCGACAGATAGGCGCTCATCGCGCCGACCGGCGGGGCGATCGACATGTCGTTGTCGTTGAGGATCACGATCAGGCGCGAGTTCATCGCGCCGGCGTTGTTCATCGCCTCATAGGCCATGCCCGCCGACATCGCGCCGTCACCGATCACGGCGATAACGTTGTTCGTGCCGCCAGAGAGATCGCGCGCCACGGCCATGCCGAGGCCGGCCGAAATCGAGGTCGAGGAGTGCGCGGCGCCGAACGGATCGTAGTCGCTCTCGGTGCGCTTGGTGAAGCCGGAGAGGCCGCCGCCGGTGCGCAGCGTGCGGATGCGGTCGCGGCGTCCGGTCAGGATCTTGTGCGGATAGGCCTGGTGGCCGACGTCCCAGATCAGGCGGTCGCGCGGGGTGTCGAAGATGTAGTGGATGGCGGTGGTCAGTTCGACCACGCCGAGGCCGGCGCCGAAATGGCCGCCGGTCACCGACACCGCGTCGATGGTTTCCTGGCGAAGCTCGTCGGCAACCTGCCGCACCTGCTCGACCTTCAGCTTGCGCAGGTCATCCGGCGTGTGAATAGTGTCAAGAAGCGGCGTCTTACTAAATGTGGTCACAGCGAATTTCCAATTTTTGCCTGTCGGAACGAACCGCCCGACGCGAGATGGGATGGCGCGCACACCGCGCAGCGAATGCCAGACACTGGGTGCCGCCCCGGCAGGCCGGTGCCTGGTTGTAAGCCTAGATTCACTCCGGATTGGACCACGTGATATGCATCACCTTGGTCGCTCTTCACCCGTCCCGGTTCAGTTTTGTCGAACCATTTGAGATGCTTGCCGCCCGAAAAAGTCGGGCCGCCCGCCACCTTCAAATGCCCATAGAACTGGAAGCATTACACCAAAGCTGTAGCCAAAGCCAACCCGATAGGGGGTGCAGGGTTCCTATGCGTTGTCTTGAAAAACCTAGACTTTTCAATGCTTGGAGCCAACCCGGGTTCCAATAACGCCCTTTTTAGCGGCAGCCGGCCGGTACGGAGCGGGCCGATTCGCGCGCCGCGCCGATCGCCGCGGTCACTCCGCGGCGTGATGGATTGCTGGAAATAAACAGCAACAATTGCCCGCCGGGGCGGGCATTCAGTCGCATGATCGTGGTGGCTGGCGCCCGGAGCCTACTCCGTTTCGATGGAATCGGAGCGGGGCTCTACTGCACGTCGAGCGGCTCGGTCCCGGTCGGCTGGCCCGAGGCGTCGGTGGTGATTTTGTCGACGCGGGCTTCGGCCTGGCGCAGCAATTCCTCGCAGCGCCGCTTCAGCGCCTCGCCGCGCTCGTAGATCGCGACCGATTCCTCAAGCGGGACCTTGCCGTCCTCTAGCCGCTTGACGATCGTTTCGAGTTCCTCGATCGCGCGTTCAAAGGAGAGCTTCTTCACGTCGGCTTGGGTGTTGTCGGCCATTCTTTGCGTTCCCGATTGCGTGGATCAGATCGCAACCTGATCTTGTCGTCCAAACATGACCTGTCGCAGGCCATGCTCGCCCCGGCGCAGAATCAATCGAATTTTTGCGGGCGTATTGTGGCGGGGATTTACCCGCCCATCAATGCGGTGACGTGAGGTGCTACCGACTCTTTCAGGCCCTGCAGGTCGTAGCCGCCTTCCAGAACGGAGACGACGCGGCCGCCGGCGCTCCTGTCGGCGAGATCCATCAGCTTGCGCGTGACCCAGCCGAAATCCTCGCCCGTCAGGTTGATCGAGGCCAAGGGATCGCGGTGATGCGCGTCGAAGCCGGCCGAGATGACGATGAGTTCGGGGGAGAACTTCTCGAGCTGCGGCAGGATCAGGTTTTCGAAAGCGGAGCGGAACTTGGCGCCGCCGTCGCCGGGCGCCAGCGGCGCGTTGACGACGGTGTCATGCTCGCCGCGCTCGCCGGCGGCCCCAGTGCCGGGGAACAGCGGCATCTGGTGCGTCGAGCAATACATCACGGTCGGGTCGGCCCAGAAGATATCCTGCGTGCCGTTGCCGTGATGGACGTCGAAATCGATGATCGCGGCACGCTTGATGCCGTATTTGCGCTGCGCGTGGCGTGCGGCGATCGCGGCATTGTCGAAGAAGCAGAAGCCCATCGGCGTCGACTTCTCGGCGTGGTGCCCGGGCGGGCGCACCGCGACGAAGGCGTTTTGATGCTTGCCCTCCATCACCGCATCGGTGGCGGCCACCGCGCCGCCGACGCCGCGCATCACCGCTTCCCAGGTGCCCGGCGACATCGAGGTGTCGCCGTCGATATAGATCATGCCCGAGGTCGGCGCGATGTGGCGGAGTTCACTGACATAGTGCTCGCCGTGACAGAGCAGCACGATGTCGAGGTCTCCTTCCGGCGCGGAATCGCGCACCAGCGCCTTGAAGCGATCCTCGCCAAGCACCTCGGCGACCGCCCGCAGCCGGTCGGGGCGTTCGGGATGTCCGGGAGGGGTCAGGTGGTCGAGACAGGCGGAATGCGTCAGAAGCAGTGTCATGCAAATTCCCGGCGCAATGGATGCGCGTGCGAGGACGCATGATCCGGAAAAGTGCGCAGCGGTTTTCCGAACAAGATCATGCAAGAGCAGGCCCTAATCTAGGCCGTTAGCGGCGTTCCGGAAAGGGCCGCGTGCCATGACGAAGACGAGTTTGCGGCTCAATTGATCCGCTCGATCCGCTTGCCTGCCGTCGGGCCCACCGGGCTGTTGGCCTTGAAGTAGGCATAGAGCGCATCGACGTCGTAGATGCCGAACTGCTGCGCGGTTCCTTGCTTGAACACCGTGAAGCCGTCGCCGCCCTCGGCGAGATAATTGTTCACCGTGACGCGGTAGCTCGCGGCCGGGTCGATCGGTTTGCCGTCCAGCGACATCCGTGCGGCGATGATGCGCGCGCCGTCGCCCTTGCTCGCATCCCACGCATAGGAGAACCCCTTCGAGACCTGGAGGGCGCGCGGCCGCTTCGGATCGGCCCATTGCTGCTCCAGCGCGTCCTTGAGCTGCTTGCCGGTCAGCGTCATCGTCACGAGTTGGTTGCGGAACGGCTGGCTGGCGAAGATATCGGCATAGGTCACCGCGCCGTCCTCGCGCTTGACGATGTCGGTGCGCACGCCGCCGGGATTGGTGAAGGCGATCACCGCGCCGCCATTCGGCTCAGCGTTGGTTGCAAGCAGCTGTGCATCGGCGACGATATCGCCAAGCGGGCTCTCGCCCGTCTCGCTCGGCGTGCGCGACAATGTTTCGGTGACCGAGCCTGCCGCGCGGCTCGCGATCGGTGCGGCCAGCCGGTCGTAGGATTCCAGCAGCGCGCTCTGCTCGGGATCCTTGGCTGTACCGGCGATCCGCACGATGGTGTTGGCGGCCCTGGCGCTGATCACGTCATGGCTGTTCGGATCGAGCCGAAGATCGATCGCGGTAATCAGGGTACCGTATTTGTCGCCGGAGGTGACGAGCCGCCCGTCGATCTCGCAGACATAGGCCTGGTGGGTGTGGCCGGAGATCACGACGTCGACCGCGCGATCGAACTTCTTGACGATGTCGACGATCGGCCCGGAGATCCCTGGACATTCATTATAGTCGCCGGTCGGAAAGCCGCCTTCGTGGATCAGCACCACGATCGCCTCGACGCCCTTCGCCTTCAGCTCGGGGACCAGCGCATTGACGGTCTCGGCCTCGTCGCGGAAATCGAGGCTCGCGACGCCGGCCGGCGACACCAGGTTCGGGGTGTTCTTCAGCGTCAGTCCGATGAAGGCCACTGGA
>NZ_SMYJ01000002.1:0-80486 GCF_009720285.1 Bradyrhizobium sp. BR2003 | reverse complement strand
AACGCGCACTTGGGACGTCCAGAAGGTCAGGAAGGAGGGCTCGGTCTTGTGGGTACGTGAAAGCGCCAAAGCCATGCTCTGGGCGGATGAGCAGCCGATCGTCCTTATCGCCTGCGAAGATATCACGGAGCGAAGGCGGACCGAACTTGCCCTGCAGCGGAGCGAAGCACATTTGACCCAGGCGCAGGAGTTGAGTCGCACAGGCAGTTTCAGCTGGAACCCCACTACGGGCGAGGCCTTCTGGTCAAAGGAGACATTTCGGATTTTCCAATTAGATCCTCAGACAGTGCCTCTGGGGCCACAGCTCGTCGTTGAGCGCACTCATCCAGATGATAGGACTTCGGTTCAAGAAACTATCGATCGCGCGATGCGAGAGTCGAGCGATTTCGAGCACGAATACCGGCTTCTGCTACCGGACGGCTCGGTAAAGCACATCCATGCGCAGGCGCGAGCTACGAGAACAGCCTCTGGTGAGATCGAGTTTGTTGGGGCAGCTACGGATATTACGGCGGCTAGGCGAGCAGAACAACAGCTGCGCCGCAGCGAGGCCTATCTGGCCGAAGCCCAGCATCTCAGTCACACGGGCAGCTGGTCCTGGGACGTCTACGGTCTAGATTTCGTGTATCGCTCCGCCGAGGTCGATCGTTTGTTTGGCTTTCGACCAGAAGAGCCGGTATCGATCGAGACCATTCGATCGCGCATCCATCCGGACGACTTGCCACGGCTGGAGGAGGCGCAGCGCCAGGCTATTGAACACAAGTATGAGCGGTTCGAATATGATTTTCGTGTCCTTCCACCTGATGGCGGGATACGACGCATACACTCCGTTGCGCACGTGGTGGTCGGCAACGATGGTAAAGTCAGCGAGCTGATCGGAACACATATGGATGTCACCGAGCAACACGCAGCTAGGGAGCGCCTGGAAAACACACTTGCCGCGCTGCGCGAAAGCGAACAGCGCTTTCGCGACTATGCCGGAACAGTTTCCGACTGGCTCTGGGAAACTGGGCCGGATCATCAGGTCACTCGCTTATCCGAGCACACCAGCGCTGCGGGACTTTTGGAGATAGGATTGATCGGCCTGCTTCCCTGTGACATTGCGTGCGACGTCGAAGAGGAGGCGGAGAAGTGGCAGCAGCATCGGGCGACGTTGGAGGCCCATCTCCCGTTTCGGGATCTCGTCTACCGCACCGTGAATCGGACAGGCTCTCCGATCTACGTCCGCACGAGTGGCAAGCCTTTTTTCGATGGAAACGGGACCTTTCTTGGCTACCGTGGCGTCAGCACTGACATCACCGCGACCATTCGCGCCGATCAAGCCGAACAAGAACTACGAAAGGCACAAGCGGAGCTCGCGCATGTAACGCGTGTAACGACCTTAGGAGAGCTGACAACTTCGATCGCCCATGAAATAAGCCAGCCACTCGCCGCTATTATCAGCAACGCCGATGCGTGCCTCGGTTGGATGGGGCGGAAAGCTCCTGATCTTTCCGCTGCGCGCTCTTCGGTGGAGTGGATCATCGAAGACGCAAGCCGGGCAAGCGAGGTGATCCGTCGTATTCGCGCGCTCGCGAAGAAAGGCGACATTGAGATGGCGCCGCTCAAAATCAATGAGGTCGTCAAGGACGTCATTGCGCTGGTAACACGAGAGCTGGTTAGCCACCGAGTGACGCTACGAACTGAGTTGATGGCAGGGTTGCCTACGATCCTCGGCGACCGGATTCAGCTACAACAGGTTATCATCAACCTGGTGATGAACGGAATCGAAGCCATGGACGCAGTTACCGAGCGGACGCGCGAACTGCTGATTCAATCATCAAAGAACGATGTGGGGCACATCCAGCTTGCCGTGACCGATTGCGGCGTCGGCATCGCCGAGAACGACGCAGACCGCGTCTTGGATCCTTTCTTCACCACTAAATCGAGTGGCCTTGGAATGGGCCTCTCGATCTGCCGGTCCATCGTGGAAGCCCACGGAGGACGGCTGTCAGTCGTCCACAAAAATGGACCGGGCGCGACCTTCCAGTTCGCCCTACCGCTGCATAAGGAGGCCGTCTCGTGACAGGACGATTTGACTCGCCAGGTGGGTGAAGTCAGCAATGCTGAGTTCTCGACAAAGGCGATTGTCTTCGTCGTCAAGGATGACGTCTCCATGCGTCGCTCGCTTACGAACCTTTTTCAATCGGTAGGGTTAGACGCTACAGAGCACAATTCCGGACGTTTTTAGCTGTCTAGTTCTTGATGTCCGGCTTCCAGGCTTGAGCGGCCTTGACTAGCATACCGAGCTAGCGAGGTTGAATATACATATTCCGATCATTCTCATTACCGGCCATGGCGACATTCTCATGACCGTCAGGGCCATGAAGGAAGGAGCGGTCGATTTTCTCAGCAAACCGTTTCGCGATCCAGGAACTACTTGATGCCGTGGTTGCGGCGACCGAACGCGATCGCAAAACACGGAGGCTCAGCAGATCGTCGCGAACCTCCAGTCTCGATTTTGAGAGCTTAGGCCTGCGCGAGCAGGGGGTGATGAAACTGGTCGCTGCCGGCTTGATGAACAAGCAGTAAACGCCGAGCTTGGGCTCGCGGAGATTACGGTCAAGATCTACCGGGGGTACGTAATGAGGAAGATGCGTGCACGGTCGCTGGCCGACTTGATCAGAATGACTGAGACGTTGGGAATTCGCGCCAATCGTCCTGAACGAACTCAAGTATGATTTTACAATTTCATCAGTCCAGCCCACTTTTCGAAGGCGGCTATTGCTCGCAGCCGAAGGCGCCGCCCTCCCAGACATGCGTTGACAGTAGTCGTTCGACGAGCAGGATCCAAGCCACGCTCTTCCGAAGTAGGCGAAGTCTGGCAGAAGTTGGCCGCGCCCCCTCACCCCGTTCGAATGCGGTTTCCGCGAACGTCCTCATAGGCCGTCGGCAGTGCTTTCGATGATCCGGCGATTGGCGCCGTTGCGTTTTGAACAGAAATACACCAGCGATCGGCGCTCCCCAGCGTGCACAGGCTTCACCTCATGTCGGATCCTACATGTGGTGACAACGACGGCGCCAAACGGCGGTCGAAATACCTGCTGTTCGTACGCGTTCGGATAGACCACGAACTCGCCCCCCTCAAAGTCCCTCGCGAGTTGCACAATCACGGAGTACTCGAAGTCAGGGTCGCTCTCAGCGTCTAAGTGGATGCCAACGAACGAGCCGGGAGGCAGTCGATGCATCTGGCATCGGCGTATGACGTAATCTGACGATGCTCCCAAGATCTTTTTCAGTGCAAAGCTGCGGTCTTTCCTCTCAAGCAGTTCGATGATCTGTCCTGGAGCTTTGCCATGCACATTGGACGGAGGGCGGCCCGGCGGATCTACCCTCACCCGCTTCACGAAGACATAGTGCGAGTCGCCGGCATCTCCCACCCGCACCTCTTCTTCGGGTATTTCCATCTGGAGCTGATCGATCCTCGCCAAATCATCTTGGGTGAACAACGTCTGGGGGGCGATCACGACCGTACCCTTCACCAATAGTTCTATACGGTATTTGGTGAGAGCCTCTTCTGAAAGCAGACGAGATCTCTCGTTCATTGCGCGCACCATGCGGCTTTACTCCAAGTTTGATCTTAACGGGAGGCTCCCCTATCCTCGTGCGTCGGGTGGAACGCTTCCTCCCAATGCTCGCCATCGAATTCTTCTATTGTTATGTTTTCGATCGTTCTCTTATCCAAGCACCGAATGTTTACGCTGAAACCCGCGGGGTTCGATCGTGGCCGATAGAACGGCTTTACGCCGCAAATCCGGCAAAAGGTGTGACGAGCGATATTCTTGTTAAATTGATATGTATTGAGAAACTCTTCGCCACACTCAATCCTGACCTTATTGCCGGGCACAAGCAGGTGCAGAAACCCGGACATTCGGCAGATGGAGCAGTTGCATCGAACTGCGAAAAGCTCTCGCGGCGCTTGGACGTAGAACTTGACGGCACCACAATGACAGCTGCCGTGATGCTCGACCTCCGCAAGGCGATCTTCCTCAATTGAGACAGTTTGCAGCAGATCGCGGCACCACTGTAAGCTGAGCCGATAGGCTCGATCGAATTCATCCAAAAACCGACCATTGCCATCAGCAGGTACAAGTTCGCGAATGAGCCGGGTCGTCATTTCTCCATGATACTTCTCGGCGGGATCCTCGCCGCCGACATGACTGCGGAAGTACTCAAGATCGTCGGACCGCGCATCAAAGGTTTTGGCCAGGGTGGTCCACAGCGACTGGATCATGTCCGCAGCATGCAGCTCAAAGGCGACCATGTGGGCGCAGCGCGCGACCGGGTCTTTCGATGACAATCCAGCATAGAGCGAATGCAGGTACCGCTTCGTTGTAGCGCTATAATTTGGCTGTATTGTTCTACCGAGTAGTCGCGATGCATCCTTTCTAAGTAGGTTTGAGTGGAAGCTTTCAGTCGCCAGAATATCGGGTAGCGCCGCCTTGCCGCCTTGGAGAACTCGGCCATAACCACCCGTCTCATCCCAACAGATGAAATTCGCGACCACGCTGGTTAGCTCAACATCCCTCGGAAGGTCTCGGTTGCGACGCATCGCATCAAATATGAGATCCTTCTGCGAGCCTGCCTGCAGGTAAGGGAACGCCTGTGACATCGCCAAATATTCAGGCAGCAAGCTCGCAACTTGTTTTTTAGACATCTCCGCGGCGAACGGATGCAGGCCAAACAGATTTCGGGCTTGCTCAGTCAAGGACTCGCAAAATATCTGCGAAGGTCGATCCAGTTGACGTTGCGACGCTTGAGACGACTTCATTTGACCCTGACGTGAGGAGAGAATGATGTTTGAGGAGCACTTTCGAAGGCGCCAACTTGGTCCGACAGGTTTGCGGTCGCGTTCGCCGTACAGGTGAACTGCCCGACGACCATCTTCGCAGTACCAGACAGGGCCATCAGAGGATCAGTCCAGTTCATGAGCGCGTCGATAGGAACGTGCCCATAGATTGAAGCGACGCTCCCTCTCGCGTTGGATTTCCATCCACGAGCAAGCCGATCCCGCGAATGGCGAAATGTGCGATCAATCCTTTGCTGAATCATGCTGAATATCGGTGTCCGCCAGGCCAAGTAAGGCTCGGCCGACATGCGCAGGCGGCACATCCGGCCACCTCGACGCTTTCATCTGCGACCTGTCGTGGACGGATCAAGCCTCCTCGGTTGCTGTTCACTGCCAGCTCATCGCATCCCCTGCAGACTTGATTCGGCATTGCCGAGACGAACCACATCCAGTGGGTCCTTCGAGGCCTGCGGCCGCAATCTACGCGACATTGCGGCTGCCGGCCGAGCGCGATTGTCTCAAGGCAAAGGGACCGCCGCTGCCATTCGCCCGCTCTGTGCACTCGTTCGATATCCATTCCTGCACGCTTGTAGCAATTGCTATGCCAACCTTGCATTACGCGGGCAAATGTCTGAGTGCGAACCGACTATTCGATGCTGGTGTATTGGATCTGGCGGGAATTTACGCGCACTTAAGAAGCCGAACAGTGTAGGCGCGTTATCGAATCATCCGACACCATCCGCGGTGGACACAGAGCTAGTGAAACGCCAAAGATTGCTCGAAAAGCTACCGCGTAGGTGACCGAGCGGAAGCTCGTGCCCTGATTTCGTCTCGATCAGGCGGGCTTCTGGCGATTGATGTTGGGAGCGCTTGCGCCTCCGAAAGCAAATTCAATCTGTGCACAATGAAGCTGTCGTCGAAGATAAGCCGAAAAGATCAGGCGCCTTCCGGTTGGTCGGTAATGTCTCTAAGAGAAAAATCACGGCCTGATTGCAATTGGGCTGGCGCGAGGTTTTACGCAACCGGCCATTTCAGACGGGAAGGAAACTTGCTGTGTCACAAACGCTCGTTCAGCATGCGACAGTCAAATCGCGCATCAGCGCCATTCTTCGTGCGACCAGCGGCAATTTTCTCGAGCAGTTCGACTTTTTCTTATTCGGCTTTTACGCCAGCGCCATTGGGAACGCTTTTTTCCCCTCGGACAACGAAACCGCCTCGTTGCTCAACACCTTTGGCGTGTTCTGGCTGGGCGCCCTAATGCGTCCCGTCGGGGCGATTGTACTGGGAGCCTATATCGACAGGATCGGCCGTCGCGAAGGCCTTATCATCACGCTATCGATCATGGCGGTCGGTACGGTGATTATCGCCTTCTGTCCCAGTTATGCGACAATCGGCATTGCCGCCCCCATCATTGTTCTAGCAGGACGGCTGTTGCAGGGTTTTTCCGCCGGCGTCGAGGTCGGCGGCGTTTCGGTCTATTTGGCGGAGATCGCGAGCCCAGGCAATCGCGGTTTCTATACCTCTTTTCAATCGTCCAGCCAGCAGGTCGCGATCTTTGTCGCAGCGATCGTGGGCTACCTACTGAATGAATCGATGCCGCTCGAAGCCGTCGCCTCCTGGGGTTGGCGCATTCCTTTTTTTCTCGGCTGCCTTATCATTCCTCTTATCTTTTTCCTTCGTCGGACGCTGGAGGAATCTCCGGAATTTTTGACGATGAAGAAGCATCCCACGGCGCGCGAGGTCTTTGCCTCGGCGCTAGTCCATTGGCGCACGGTCGTTCTCGGGATGATGATGGCGATCCTGACCACGACGACTTTCTATTTCGTCACCGTCTACACGCCGACATTCGGCAAGACCGTGTTGAAGCTGTCCACCCAGGATGCGCTCTTGGTGACTCTCCTGGTCGCGGTGACCAACTTCTTCTGGAATCCAATTGGCGGCACCGTTTCCGACCGCATCGGCCGCAGGCCCGTTCTGCTGGCCATTGCTGGCCTCGCGTTGATGACCGCCTATCCGGCTTTGAGTTGGTTGGTAAGCGCCCCCAGTTTCAGCAAGCTGCTTGCGGTGGCGATGATGTTCTCGTTCTACTTTGGCGTCTACAGCGGGGCTATGCTGGGTGCTCTCGTCGAGATCGTGCCTGCGCATGTGCGCACAACCTGCTTCTCCCTGGCCTTCGCGTTCGCGGCGGCCCTGTTTGGTACGTTTACGCCTCTGGCCTCTACTTGGCTCATTGAACGGACTAATGACAAGGCTTCACCCGGATTCTGGCTGATGTTTGCAGCTGCTCTCGGTATCATCGCGGCACTCACCATTTACAGGGGAACCCCCAAGCCGTTGAGAGTTGCTAAGGCTTCGCTTCGGAAATCGCCCGAGAGCGCTTTGGGCGTCCAAGCAGCATCGCACTAGCACGTGATCCTAACCGCTGACTGTCAGGCGGCCTCGATCGATGCACGGAGTCGGAGTTCGCTCAGCGTATCGACACGGGGCTAGGAGTAGCATCGCATGTCCTACATTGTCGGAAACCAGACACGACGCGATGACTGCATGTCTGACGCTTTACAAGCAGGCCCTAAGAGTGCCACGTCCACGGTGACCCGTGTACGCGGCAAATCGCCATCCAACATTGAGACCAGGTCGGCGGCCGCTGGACGTCGGCTGTGAGCGTTGGAAAGTCCTGGTCTGGAGACCGCCTTGTTGCGCTCCGAGCAGCGGACGGTTCCATCGTCGCGAATGTGTAGCAGGTTGGGTAGCAGCAGGCCGTGATGGACGTTGTCGGCGTCCGGATTGCGTCCCCACGCCGACAGTCCGAGCTGTATCGCGGTATAGAACCCTGGCACCGTGAGCTCGGATCGATATCGGCCTCAACTCCGCGCCGGTGCGTCGGCACGGACCGACCGATTGGGCGCACTCTCGAGGGTGCTACTGTTGTCGTTGCGGCTCAGCGCGAGGGCTGGTATCGCGGCAGAATGGCCGGTGAGCATGGGAGCGCTCATGAGGCGGGATACCGATCGACGCGAGCCCGACGCCAGCGCTTGATGGTCATCAAGCGACATCGCCGCTGATGTCATTGAGATGCAGCCTTATGACGCCCGTGCCCGTATGCAGCGACCGGTGCGGTCCGATGGTGCACCGCCTTGCATTTTTCAGGCGGGCAGTTCGTGCCGCCATAGCCTCGTGGCTTGCTCGGACACGATGCGCTCCGGCACATCGGTCAGTTCGGACTGCAGATCGGCTCTTTGGATTTTGCCATTTCCAGGAGCGACGTCGGGCCGCTCAGCTTTCGGCCGCCTTCGCTGCCGCTGAACAAAGCAATGCGTCTTGTAATCGACGCATGGAACGCACGACGTTCTCTCGCCATCGATTCTCAAGGTTGGAGTTGACCGGCCTGCGGGGCACGCCTTGTGTCGGATCCCGGTTCCGCTCCGCCAAATGCGATAGTCGTCACCGCAGGGCGGTGTCTCTGCACCGAAGGCCGATCCGCAACCGCTAATCGGCATTCTTCGATGACGCTGAACAATCAAAGGACGCCAGCCATGTCAGTCTTCCGCGATCAGCCAAGTCCTCTGATGTCGCGGTTGTTACAGAGGCCGGGCTCAAAGAGCGCAAGCTACCCGGTCGCAATGAGACTTGGATTCCATCTGATGGCGATACAGTTCCAAAATCCCTTGTGGGGATAACACCGTCCGAATGTAAGCGATTTCCCTGCCTGAGAGCCTCCGCTGGCAGTTTCAACGATCACATTGCGTGAGAAACACAACCTTTGCGCTACTCCCGTGCTGGCCCATATCGTGCATCGCGCGCAAATGTGGGACAAGAGAGCAGCCAAAGATGAAAGTCACGTTTGCGCTTTTGCCGTCAACAGCCGGTGTAGTGCCGGCGACGACGACTAGCAACCTCGTGGAGACGAAAGCGTGGACATTTTGCGTGCGTCGGTCACGCCGCTCTGGATTCGTCCAGGGGATGCGGGCCTGGGCATCACGCCTTGTGTGCGCCAACACATCGATGTCAAGTGATGTGCGCGCGCGTACGGTGGCAACCAACCGCGTTTGGCGCTGGTTTCGCAACTTTGAGCGGCTTCGGATCTACCCGCGCCCCCACCACTCTACCCGCGCGAATAGCCCTTAGAGTCGAAACCAAGGCCGCTCGCGCGCTTACACAGATGAATGCGCGCCAATTCTGCCACGAGGTGCTTAGACGTGCCCGATAAACCGGATCTTCGAAGTTTCAAGCTACATTCGCAACGCGATGCCGTGCTCAATGAAGTGCATGCGCGCCCGTTTATGCAGCTTGTTCCTCCCTTGAAGGTGACTCACTTCGCACTACTTGCGCAGGGTGATGCGGCCGCAAGCGATCGCCGCGCCTTCGTCTCGTTTTGTCGAGAGCGTGACCTTCCAGCTCCGCAACTCTCAGCGAAACATCACCAAATCGACATTGGACCCGCTGTGCTTCGCTGGGAGCAGCATGCCGAATTCGCAACCTTTACCTGGATAGCGAATGGCCCGTTCGCTCGACAGAGCGGCGACTTCCAAAGTGCGGTTCACTCCTTGATGCGCGACTTGCGGCAGGAAGGGCAGTTGCTGGTCGCAATCAAGCTGGATGTTGAGCAGCACTCCTCCCCATTGAGGCGCGCCGAACAACTTTTCGACAAGAGCAGCCTCGCCATGGTCCGCATAAAAGGCGGAGCCAGCGTTATGGCCTCTGATTTTCGCGTCGACGAAAGCGGTTTCACCAAAATTCTTGTTTGCGACCTTGGGCTGACGCCGCACAATCTTGGTGCACTGGTGCAGCGGCTACTTGAAGTTGAGACCTATCGTCCGTTGGCGCTGCTCGGCCTGTCGGCCGCTCTTGAGCTTGGTCCATTTGTCGATCGCATCGATAGACGTCTCGGTGAGGTGCTCGAAGAAATGCAAGGCGCGGAGGGATTGAAGCTCAACAACCATCTGCTTGCCGAACTGACCGCGTTGGCCGCCACTTTCGAGCGAGGCGCGACCGGAAGCCTGTATCGCTTCGGCGCCAGCAGAGCATATTACGAGCTAGTCCAATCCCGACTGTCCATCATCGAAGGCAGCGAGATCACGGACTATCCGACATGGTCGTCGTTCCTGGCGCGCCGGATGGCGCCTGCGATGCGAACTTGCGAGACGACCAAGGATCGTGAGGTAACTCTGTCGGTCAAGTTGGCGCGCGCCGCCGATCTGTTGCGAACTCGTGTCGACGTTGAAATCGAACGGCAGAACCGCGACCTGTTGCATGCGATCAATGAACGCACCGGACAACAGCTTCGGCTGCAGTGCACGGTGGAGGGATTATCGGTCGCGGCGATAGGATATTACGTGGTCAGTTTGTTTGGCTACCTAGCCAAGGGAGCGCACGATGTTGGACTCCATGTAGAACCCTCTTATCTAACCGCGGCGTGCGTGCCGGTCGCAGTCGGAGTGATCTGGCTGGTTAGTTACAATGCACGGAAGCGACACCTCAAGCATCGCGACGAGCCGTCTGTAACGGACAAATAAGCATCGATTGCAGCTGATTGACAACAGAGCTCGACGGCAGACATTCCCGACCCACGTGGCAACAGTTTTGACCAAGTCGTCGGCGGCCCAGATGGAGGTGATCGGCGACGGGAGGATTGCGCTTGAGCACCGCCGAACGGTCAGCGCCAGGCTCTACGTGCCTCCGGGCATGTCGGTGTGACCGGATGAGAGCCAAACCTTGACGCATTTACGACCGTAACGCTTATCGTCGCCAAGAAACTCGAGGTCAAGCATCGCGGGCTAGCGCCGTAAGATCGGTTTCGAGCTTCGGTTGATGCTTAAAAATAGCATCAATCAACGCCTGCGCTGGTTGCTCGGCGGCCTCCACCAGCGCCGCTTTCTCAGCCCGCGCAGAAGGAGCGAAGACTCGCTTGACGACGGTCGGCGAGCCCTTAAGGCCGCATTTGGAGACGTCCTCGACGCCGGCATCGTGCGCGCTCCATTTCACGATTGGTGCACGCGCAGCACGCAAGGCATCGGCCATCGCGCCGCGCCGAATCTGACTGGTCCCCTCCAGCATGGTAATGAGACAGGGCAACCTCGTGTGCAGCACCTGGACACCACCTTCGGAGCGTCGCTCCGCTTCGATTGTACGGGCAGCGAGATCGAGAGTCTTGACCTTGGCGACGTAGGTCAGCTGCAGCACACCCAGCCGTTTTGCGATGCCGGGTCCAACCTGCGCGGTGTCGCCGTCGATGGTCTGCTTGCCGGTAAAGATGAGGTCTGGCGGGCCATATTCCTTGCCAATTTTTCGGATGGCGGTTGCCAGTGCATATGTGGTGGCCAAGGTGTCGGAGCCCGCAAAGCAGCGATCGGTGAGCAGTACGGCGCGATCGGCGCCAAAGGTCAGCGCTTTCCGCAAGGAATCTTCTGCCGATTGCGGCCCCATTGTCAGCACCGTTATTTCGCCGGCGAACCGGTCGCGTAGCTCGAGCGCTGCCTCGAGCGCGAAGAGGTCATACGGGTTAATGATCGTCGGCACACCCTGACGCATGATCGTATTGGTCACGGGGTGCACGCGGATCTGCGCAGAGTCCGGGACCTGTTTAATGCAGACGACAATATGCACTGAGTTGCTCCAAAGGTTGCGGTAGCTGCGAAGAGGACAGCAAGTGTTGTACCACAGCGCCCGAGTTTGGAATCTGTTAGCTAGCACAGAGGCTTAGATAGATAGATACTCTAGCCAGTCCGGTGTTCTGGACGAACGAATATCGACACCCGTCGGAACTGCGACAGCGCTATTCCGTTCCGTCCGACCACGGTGCGAAGCCGTGAGCTTGCAGGGCCCACACCGCGACCTCATGCGAAATTCAAGCTGCAGGTCCGGGGCGCGCTTGGGAACGGCGCCGGTATCGACGAGATCAAGGCGGCCTGCTTCGGGCGGCGGCATATTGCGGCATTCCTGCAGCTCGAAGCCGCAACTCGTTAGCGACTTCCGCCATCGAGATGCCGTGCTTGCTGACGAGACCCATCAAGGTGACGAGGCCAGCCTGGGTATAGATATTGACGCTGGCCCACCGACCCCGACGTTGATGAACATCGGCGCGTCGGCGAGTGACATCGGCACCGATATCAGAATGCTGAGCGGATCGACGAGGCTGTTGAACAGCGTGGCGAGCCGCGGCACTGCGCAGTTGACGAGGAAAATCAGTCTAGTCCTATCGGCCGAAATCCGTCTGCCCGTCAGCTTCTGGAAAGCTAAGCGCGACACCATGAGAGCGCGGATGCCTCGACGGCGATGCCGCCCAGCGAACGCAGTGGACGTGCACCTTTGGAGCACTCGATGCTCGAGGGGGGCATGCTTGGCACCATTTTGACGGTAAGTCGGACGCCGGCGCTGAACAAGCCTCCGAAATAGTTCTCCGCAGGTCGCAACACGAACGACCTTCGTCGAACGAGGGCTCGAGCGGCTTCGTCATTTGAGAGGATAGACCGGATGGATTTCAACCCAGCGAACACGAGCCCACGGCCCGACGTACCATCGTCCCCCGACTCAGCGGGCTTTGAGCATGAGCTGAGCGCATCGCAGGCGCTGGCCGAAGCCCCCGATTGTGGCCAGGATCGGATTTGGCAGGAGATCGCATCCGCGCCATCGCGGGCAGAGCCCCCCGAACTGCCGAAGCTTCCGATTTCGGCAGCGGTTCAATTTGGCAACACCTTGAACCCGAACTGATGCGTGGTGGGCCATCGCGAGCCGGGCCGTCATCGTCCGCGGGCGCTGGGCGGCCAGATCTCGGAGTTTTCGTCTCGCAAAACGGACGTCGGGCCAAGGAGTACTCGCGCGACTATGACGCGTGACTTTGAGCCGCGACTTCTGACTTCCGAACGCAGCCAACCATCCGGCCAAATGCGGCCGGTTTCCGCTCGATCAAGAAAACCGACAATGTTTGAAACACTAAGCCGTAAACCCAACGATCCCCTGCTTGCGCTGATTGGGCTCTTTGACGCAGATCCCCGACCAGACAAGATCGACCTTGGGGTCGGCGTCTATCGGGACGAGGCCGGTCATTCGCCGATCTTTCGTGCCGTAAAGGCTGCGGAGCACCTGATTTGCGAGACCCAGAACACTAAGGCGTACGTGGCGCCGGAGGGTGATCAAACATTCCTTGATCTGCTGTGGTCGTTAGTTGGCGGGCATACGGCAACCGTCCACGCCTCTGGTGTGCAGACACCCGGTGGCTCGGGTGCTTTGCGGCTCGCTGCCGATCTAATTCGAGGGACCGGAACGGGTAAGATCTGGCTAGGTCTACCGAGTTGGCCGAATCATGCAGAAATTTTCTCAGGTGCCGGTCTCCCGGTCGAGACTTATCCATTCTTTGATGTTGCCTCGCAGACCATCTTAATTGACAGCATGATGAATGCACTAGAACGGGCCGAGCCCGGCGACGCAGTTTTGCTCCATGCTTGTTGTCACAACCCGAGCGGCGCTGTGCTGACGGCGGACGAGTGGCGTCGGATCACTGCAATGATCGCTGCGCGCGGGCTTACGCCGTTGATTGATCTTGCCTATCAGGGTTTCGGTGCCGGGCTCGACGAAGACGTCGCCGCGCTTCGTTCGACAATTTCTGCCGTTCCAGAGGCGCTTATCGCGGTGTCCTGCTCGAAATCATTTGGACTATATCGCGAGCGTACGGGCGCGGTGTTTGCGGTCGCCTCTTTGCAATCAGTTTCAGAGACTGCTCGGTCCAATCTTGTTGCTATCGCCCGCGCCAGCTACTCGATGCCGCCCGATCACGGCGCCGCAATCGTGAAGACCATCCTCAGCTCCCCCGAACTATGCCGGGACTGGTGTGAAGAGTTGGAATCGATGCGTCATCGCCTCCTCGCGTTGCGAAAATCTTTCGCCGACGCATTGGGAGGAAGATGGTCGAATGCCGCCGCCGTCGGCTCGCAAGAGGGCATCTTTTCCATTCTGCCCCTCTCTCAGACCGAGGTGCTGAACCTAAGGGAAAAGCACGGCATCTACATGCCGACATCTGGCCGCATCAACGTCGCCGGCTTGAAGCGCAACGATGTGGCGCGTGTCGCAAGCGCGATCAAGGGGCTGTGAGTTCCGCACTGGGACATGGACCTTGATAGAGGCCTCAGACCGCCGTGAAAGGTTCGATCCCTACCGGCCCGCCTGCCAGATTCATCCCTCCAGGCGTATCCACGAAGTCCTGCCTTGGAACTGGCGCCCTCAGAGCATCGCTCACGCCGCCTAACCGCAATCGGCTATCCGGCTATCCGCCCAAAGCGACCTGACCAGGGCCGTCGCCGGATACGTAGGCCTGACTTCATTCCGATCGAGAACGCCGTCGCCAGGCTCAAAGGACTTTTGCGTCAGGCCGCAGAGCGAACCGTCGAAGGCCTCTGGACCGTGATTGGTGGCATCATTGACCGCTCCACAGCAACCGAATGCCGCAACTACTTCATCGCCGCAGGATACGCTGCTGCATGATCGGCGAATGCTCTAGCTTGCGCCGCGGTCTCCTCCACGTTGGCGAGCTTGAGCTCAAGCTGCTCCAGCAATGCGCGTCGCTCGGAGGACTGTCCGAACTTCTCGTGGCTGAGCTTCTCGCGAGTTGAGCTTCTCGATCAGCAAGGCCGCCTGGGCTTCGGCTTCCGCGGCCAAACAGGCGGCTCGCTCGGGCGAGCCCCTCGGTGTAGTGTCCGGGAGAGCCGCTCCAACTGCCAACTCCATTAGCCCAAGCCGGGATGGGCCAGTCGACTCTGGAGGGACCGCCGACTGGCGACGAGGTTGTCGAGGTGCAGCGGCTCGTGCGCTGGCCGCTCTCCCTGGGCCAATCGTCGAACAAGCGCCCGCGTGCCGTCCACCAAAAAGACGCCACAATCATAGCTGTTCCGCTGCTGGGCCATGTTGGGAGACTCCAGGCGGGCGCGCAGCCGTCGTGCGAGCTGTGTTGCCGCCTCGTGGTTGTGTCCCCGGACAGAGTCGTAGTGATAGGCAACCGGCGCTTCTCGTATGCTGCGATCAAGGAGCAGCAGCGACCAATGCGTGCCGAGGCGATTAGGATCCATAGCGTCGTTCACTGGCAGGAACAGGAAGTCGGCCGCATCATTACCATTTGAAGCGTAGACGATGCGCTGGAACGCGCGGAGCATGTCGGGCTCGGCGCCGAAGCGCAGTTGATAGTGAGCTATCAGGGGGTCCACCAGCTGCGTCAGGGCGGCGAGTTCCGGACGGCCCCGCCGCAACTCCTCCGCTAGGAGCTCATAATCCCGGTGGATATGCTTGTCGCTCAGCCATTCCTTGGCACCGAGCTCTAGTTTGCTGCGGCCGTAGGAGGAGGCTGTTGGATCCACAGCCCCGGTTTGAGCATCGGCGGATGTGCGCGGCAAAGGCGCAGAACGAGCATCATCACGCAGCTCCTGCAGCGTGGGCGAATTTAGATCAATCACTTGCGGTCTGGGCGCATCCCGACCAACAAATGATACAGAACCAGCGTAGGTGTCTGAGCGAACCCTGGCAGGATCGGCTGGCGCAAAATGAGCATCGTCGCGCAACTCGGACGGCGGTGGCGCATTCAGATCAACAAATGGCTCGAGTCCAGCGTAGGAATCTGAGCGAGCCCTGGCAGGATCGGCTGGCACAAAGTGAGCATCGTCGCGCAACTCGGACGGCGTTGGCGCATTCAGATCAGCAAATGGCTCAAGACCAGCGTAGGTGTCCGAGCGATCCCTGGCAGAATCGGCTGGCGCAAACTGAGCATCGTCGCGCAACTCGGTGGGCGTTGGCGCATTCAGATCAGCAAATGGCTCAAGACCAGCGTAGGTGTCCGAGCGATCCCTGGCAGGATCGGCGGGCGCAAACTGAGCATCGTCCCGCAAGTCGGAGGGCGTTGGCGCATTCAGATCAACAAATGGCTCAAGACCAGCGTAGGTGTCTGAGCGAACCCTGGCAGGATCGGCTGGCGCAAACTGAGCATCATCCCGCAAGTCGGAGGGCGTTGGCGCATTCAGATCAACAAATGACTCAAGCCTGCCCTTAGCATTTGACGCGGGCCTGGATGGTGAGCCTGGTTCTTGCAGCTGTTCACTCAACCAAACCCAAGCTCCAGCGCTTAGGCTGGCCGGCGTTGAGGGAAGATCGCGCGAAGAGCCGGAACACCGATCGCCCTGCGCGGCCGGCGAGCGCGGCTGCTCAGGGCCTGGCAGCCCCAGCTCTCGGTTCGCCTCGACGAGTTTCCAGTAGCTGCGAAGATGCGACAGATCGGGACCGTGTACTCTACCTCCAGTCCGTTGGAATGCTACCACGTCATTGTCGAGGGATAACTGCTCCCTGCTGGAGCCGTTTAGCCGCCCGATGATGCTCCCTTTGCCTTTCTCTCTAAGCCACGCACTCAGCGCACGAAGACGCCTCGCCCGCTGTTGCGCAGACTGCCTCAGCTTCGCAGTCGGATTTTGAAGATCTTTCAGAGCTTGGCTCAGCGCGCCCTCGATGAGGGGCGCATCTTCTGGATGAGGAACTAGGCGACGGGGGGCACCGAGGACGCGGGGTTCGGGTACTTCGACTTCTTCCCCTCCACGCAGCAGCCGCCGGAGAACGTCCACAGCCGATCTAATGCGGTTCTGGGGGTCACGGCCCAAGCTCCTGTACTTCGCTATTTCCTCATCGAGCGATGAACCATCTCGCAGCCGAGAAGCTACAGGGCCCCGACGACTTGCGTTGACCCAGCGGACAAAAGTCCCGAGTCCGGAAACATTGTTGTTGACGGCCCCTGGGGTAAGCTTGCGCCGCTCGGCGTGCACGCGAAACCTCGTCAAGAGCTCCGCGTCTTCGGCCGGAAGCTGCTCGCCGATCAGCTCGTCCGGCAACGACACCGGAGCTTGTCTCTGCGCTGGTGACGTCGCCAGTTGATGGAATGGGGCCTGCATCAGCTGCCGCTCAACCGCGTCGCCCTGCGGAGACGGCGAGGAGCTGGGTCCGTCCATCGTCTCCAAAAGCAGATCCTGCTGGTTCGCAGGCAGAGTCTCCGGCCAGCTGACAGCTTCGTTCGACCCGCTGTGCTGCGCAGTCGCGGTGAGGGTCGGCTTCGTCTCGGCGCGAACCGCGTCATCGAGATCAGGAAGGAGGCGAATATGACGCACGAGTTCGATCGCGCTAGCACCCGCCGGCGACCTCAGGAGATGAGCCAGTGCGGCTCCGGCTTTTCTGCGGCCATGAGGGTCCGCCTCCTTATACCGATTGACATCTTCATCCAGCGAGTCGTGGCCAAGCCGAGGAGCAATGCCGGGCTTATCATTTTCACGGAGGTAATCACTGAAATCGATAAGAAGAGTTGCATAGCTCCTGGCGGTGTTGGCGGTGCTCGGGGGTGCTTCTTCCTTGTACTTTTTGATGAGATCCGCATCCTGGGGATAGGGATTCCGCTCAACCCGGCTTGCAAACGGCATGATGCCGCCCGGCGATTGGGAGGCTCGAAGATGATCCAGTGGGGTAGCGATGGCCTGCTCCTCCCTCTCGGCGAACTCCTGGGCATCCTTGTCCAGCGACTTGTCGAAAAGCCGGGAAGCAATGCCCGGCTTGTCGTTCTTCACGAGCCAATGCTCCAAGCTGAGAAGACCACGTAGATTGCGACCGACCGTGCTCTCGGAGGCCCCAGCTTTGATGAGTGCGGGCCTCAGCCCCTCAATAAGAGAGGCATCTTCGTAATAAACAGGATCTAGGCTGCTCCCTGCGAAAACCAATTTTGCATGGTCGGGCGGTAGTGCCGAGGCATTCAGCATTGTTCCACCGCCTTGACCGTGCGGAGGCGGCGTAGATGGGTGCCCGCTCGCCCGTATGATGGAAATCTGCTCGCCGGGCATAAGGATGTTGCGGTAACGTTCATCCGTCAGCTCGTCGTCCTGGTGGCGCCAGTTCACGGGATGAGGGGACTCTGTGGGATTCAATGCCAGGCCACCCCGCGGTGGCTGAAGACACGACGATGCACCGGCTTCGTCGACCGTCCCAAAGAATAAATCTCGATCATCTCCCTCAGCGAGTGTCGCTGGCCAACTGAAGGCGGGCTGCGACCCGCCCTGCTTAGCCGCGGCCTCAATGCTCCCTGCCCGGGCAGTGATTGACGCGACTCCGCCCGGCGACTGAGAGGCGCGGAGACGATCTAGTGCGGTAAGAACGAGGTGCCTGCGACTTTGATCGAAGATCGCAGCGTCGCTGCTGAGCGATTCGTCGTTAAGCCGAGCAGCCACTCCCGGCTCGTTTTTTGCAAAGAGCCACTGGCTGAATCTGCGAAGAGGACGAACATAATTCGTCTTAGCGGTGATCTCCTCGTACCCAGCCTTAACGAGTGCTTCTTGAAGTCCGGAAATCAAGGGCGCGTCTTCGGGATGAAAAGGCGGACCGTTGAGTTTTCTCGCTCCATTACGGAGATGATCAAGTGCCGCTCCGATACTTTTGTTGCCCCCGGCATCCTTGTAGCGCTTGATCTCTTCATTGAGCGGTTCATCCTCGTTCCATTTCTCGTCCTGAAGCCGAGCAGCAATGCCAGGCTTGTTGTTTGCACGAAGGTAGTGGCTGAAATCCGTGAGAATAGATGCATAGGTTTTGGCGGTACTTGAAGTTCCGGCCGCCACTGCTCGCTGTCTGTATTCTTTGATGAGAGTTCCATCCTTGGGATGAGGAGTGAGGTCAGGGCGGCCTGCGATCGGTACGACTCCCCCCGTCAATTGAGAGGTCCGCAGATGAGCTAGTGCCCAACGGACGTTCGCCGTCCCACCTTTGGTTATGAACTCCTCGACATCCTTGTCCATCGACTCGTCATGAAGCCGATCAGCGATGCCCGGCTTGTCCTTTGCAAAGAGCCAGCGGCTCAAGCTGAGCAGATAACCGACGTAGCTCGTGGCGGTGCTCTCGGCGGCTCCAACGAGCGCCTGCTTAAGACCGGAAATAAGGCGCGCATCCTGACCATAAAGCGGCTCCTTGCTGCGACCTACCAAGACCCAATTTGACTGAACGGTCTGGAGCGCTGCGGCGCCCAGCACCGCCTCATCCTTTCCGGCATGCGCCTCAGATCGCGATGCCTCCGCTTGATGGGCGCGGACCTGCATGAGCACGGGAGCGGACGGGACAGCGATCTCGCTCAGCTGCTGCTCAAAGGCCGCCGCATCTGTGGACGGAGCCGGTGAGCTCTCTTGCGAGCCCGCGGTGCCCGATTGTTGACGCACCCAGTTGGTGGATTCGAACTTCATTCGTTCTCACTTTCGGACTATAGGCCAATTTGAAGCCTGAGGTCGTTTGTGATTTGCCACGGAATCGACTCGGCAGCATCGAACCCAGCAGAAAACTATCGTGAACGCCCCAAAATGCCGTGTCGAAGCACTCCGACCGCGCGCTTCAGTCTTCTTGCAGCGATCGCCAGCCATGATCGCTTCTGGAGACCCTGTTCTATGTGCGATATCTGTCGAGAACCTGACGCGGAGCCGCCGACTTCCTGCAGCGGACACGCATGCTGCCTCATGGCCGGAAATCGATAAGGAAGCTCCCGAAGAACGGTTCTGTGGGCGTTCTTGAGCCTTCTTGTATGATCGTGCCCCGTGGCGTGGTGTAGCTGAGTGCGGGTCACCGGCATGGGCCGGATCGGTCAGTGGCGATAGCCGGAAAGCTCACGGCGGGATCATCGCCCAACGGGGCGATGGTTCCCAGTGTCATGTAGCGTCCACGCTCGACGCCCCACCCGTCATTCTGCTCGAACAGGATTGCGCCGACCAGAGGGTGATGGCGTCCTCATTGGGAAAGATGCCGACCACTTCGGTCCGCCGCTTGATCTCGCCGTTGACGAAGCCGGCGCACGCTAGCCTCCCCCTGCAGCGTCGCTGCGGTAGCGGCTGGTCGAGGTCTGGTAGTACTGCGCGCGGATGGCCGCCATGGCCTCGATCAACGCTCCCCAGGGAGAGGGAAAGCGTTCTTTCGCCATCACCCGGTCCAGCATGCGCGTAAGGCCGGCCAGCTCGTCGTTGAGGAACTCTACCACAGGCATAGCCGGATAGCGCTGCAGCAGGAGAATCGCCGCGTTGTAGGCCTCGCCGACCGACCTGTCCTTGTCGCGTCCATGCAGGTCGTTCTGCAGGCGCCCTATCGCGGAGATGAGCCACAGGACCTGGCGAAACGCCGGACGCGCGCGCAAGGTCGCCATGTCCAGCCCCCACAGCAACGACAGGCAACAGAGCACGTTCGCGTAGGCGATCGAATCGATGCCGTTGTGCAAGTACTCGGTGTAAGACCAGCGTTCCGCCCCCGCCGCTTGCGCATGTCCGGCGCGCAGCGCCGCGCAGTAGCACCGGGTATCGTCGAGAAGCTGAGCATAGTCGCGACGATCGTAGGCGAGCGCGGCCAGCGAAGCGCGCAGCACAAAGCAGCCCTCGAATCCGGGAAGCGCGCACGGCACGCCCTGCCCCAGCGCCTGCTCTACCGCGGCGAGCTGCTCCGGCGCGATCAGGCCAAGATCGTTGCAATCGTCGAGCCAGAACAGCAGCGCCAGTTCGCAATAGAATGCCACGATCAGCGTTTCGTCCTGCGGATCGCGGCCGGTGCGGGCGCTGATGTCGCGCAGGCTCAGGTGGATGCTCTGCAGGATGTATCGGCCACCCCTGACCGCTTCCAGGGCATGCTCGTCGGCGAACCCGGTCAGAGAACGCCCCCACTCCAGCACCTGCTGCAGCGCGCGTTCGGTCTGGATCATGTCGCCGCTTCCGATCCCTCGGCCGGGACGCGCGGCCCCCAACGAAGCGCCAGCCACAACCCGGCGAGTTCGGCGACGCGCACGACACGTGTGGGGCAATACAGTTCCTTGCCGATCCACAGCGGCGTCTGCGGCAATGCATGCGCCGCATGGCGGGCGAGCATCCACTCCAGCGCACGCGCCACTGCCTGCGCGATGCGCCGGCGCCCTGTCGGCTCTTCGCTCCCGTTCATCACGTGCAACGCGAAAAGCGCATAGGCGGTTTCCTCGAACGTTGACGCGCGACCCGCGCCCCAGCCGCCGTCGTCGCGCTGCGCCAGCAGCAGCGCCGCCAGCGCGCGCTCATCGCGCCACTGCGCCTTGCCTTGCGCCAGCGCCGCGACCGCATGCGCGGTGGGATACAGCCACGAAACGTGCCATTTTTCGTTGTCCCATAGACCGTGCGGGTTCCGATTAGCTTCGACGTAGGCGCTGGTGCCGGCGGCGGGCTTTCCCAATAGTCGCAACGCATGCAGGGCATGGATGTTGGTCGACACTGAGGTATTGCGCTCGCCGGGGAAGGTGACGAACAGCTCGCCGATTTCGAAATGGCGCAACGCATCGATCGGCGGATCGCGGCCTGCAAGTCGCAGCACGCACATCGCGACGGCGGTGTCGTCCGCGTCGGCCGCGAAGTACAGGGCGGGGCCCAGACCGCGCATGCCCAGGCGCGCGTCGAGCTGCGCGACGATCCCGCCCACCGCCTCGGCGAGCGCGGGATGTGCGAACAGGCCGGCCAAATGCAGGGTATACAGCGACCAGCATGGCTCAAACACATTGATCGGCCAGACGTTGGGAACGACACCTTCGATACCGCTGCGCGTCGCCCGCGATGCCGCCTTCAGATACGCGTCGGCACGTCCGACCTGCGGTGTGCTCCCCCGAGTCAGGGCTTGCGCACGCCACGCGGCGGTGGCCGCCGGACTGATGCCGATGCTGCCGTCGTCATCCGGGCATGCGGTGGTCGGCGACGTCCCCCAGGCTTCCCAAGAGTGCAGCAACGGATGGCCGCTCGGCAACATCGCCACCGCCCCCAGCTTGACTAGGCACGCTTGCCGCAAGGGCAATAGCGCCGGGTGGCGCGGAAACGCTACGCCGCCCAGCAAGGATGCGGCCTTGCCACAAAGCTGCGGCAAGATCAGCTCCGCGCCGATCGGCGCGTCTTCCGGCACCGCATGCACGTAGGGATCGGGTTGGCGCTGGAGGAACCGGGTTGCAGCCTGGACTGCGTCGGCAGCGCCAGGGAGAAGATCGGCACGTTGCAATGCCAGCAACGCCGCCCACGTGGGCGCATGGCGGAACAGCGGGAAGTCCGCGCTTCCCCATCCGCCATCGGCCTGTTGCTGCGCGATGAGCCACGCGCATGCGCCCTGCCGATTGGTGACGTTGCTGTGGAACTGCAGAGCTCGCGCCGTGTCGTAGACGGACGGACCGACGCTGCCGCCATCGCTCATCTCGCGCAGCAGGTGGAGCAATTCGGAAAGGATCTGTTCGGACAGCGCATTCACGCGGGACGTTCCTTCTGCAAACGATTGACGAGACCAGGATCGGGCAGACGCCGCGCACGTCGCCGCAGGCCCCTCGCGGCCCGGCGCCTGAGCAGCGCCGAACAGCCGCATAGGCTTGCGCGCAGCGCGCCACGTGGGCCGCGGCAATGCTGAGCAACCCCTCCGACATCGGCGCGGGCTGCGGACACAATGCAGCATGCACCGTTGCCGCCAGCCAATCGCAGCGCCACAAGGGCGACTGCATGCGGACGGGCGCGCTCATGCGGATGGCGCGTGCTTGAACAGATACGCGTTGGTCCGCTGTAGGATTTGCGCCAACCGTTCCGTACGCGGCCCCAGCGGCGCGATAGCCTCCCCGGCATCGCGCAACAGATCCAGCGCGAACCGCCGTGCTGCTTGCAGTCCCATGATCGAGGCGCAGGTCGGCTTCTGCGCCGCCACGTCCTTGCCAGGGGTCTTGCCCAGCGCCGCGCTATCCGCTGTCACGTCGAGAATGTCGTCGATCACCTGTAGTGCCAGGCCGAAACAGGCGCTGTAGTGATCGAGCGCACGGTACAGCGCAGCGTGCGCGGCATCATCCGCGACTGCGCATAACGCGCCCATGCGAACGGACGCGCGCACTAGCGCTCCGCTCTTCATCCGGTGCATCGCCACGATCCTGTCCAGCTCGACGCGCTTTCCGACCAACGACAGATCCATGGCCTGCCCGCCTGCGGCACCCTCGGCGGACACCGCGTGCGCCAGTTCGCGCACGAGCGCAATATGGTTCTCGGGCGGCGCATCCAGGCGCGCTAGGGTCAGGAAGGCGTGCGCCTGCAGCGCATCGCCGACCAGGATCGCAGTAGCTTCGCCGAACTTGACGTGCACGGTCGGAAGACCGCGGCGAAGCACGTCGTCGTCCATTGCGGGCAGATCGTCGTGAACCAGGGTACAGGCGTGCATCATCTCGATGGCGGCGGCGACGACGTCGAGCGTGTGCGCCGGTGTGTCGGCCAGTACGCCGGCAGCCAGACAGAGCAAGGCGCGGGTACGCTTCCCGCCATGCAAGGTGGCGTAGCGCATCGCCGCCATCAGCTCGGTCTCACCGTCATGTTCGGTGCAGAGAAGACGCGCCAGCTCCAGTTCGACCCGCTTTGCGCCCTCCTGCATCCAGATCTCGGGGAGCAGCGCGCCGGATGCGCCGAGCGCGGAATCATCAATGTCGTCGTGTGGCGTGGAACCGGTCTGCATATTGTTCATGTTCTTGTCCCTGACAGAAAACCGCCACGGCGAGCGGCGCGCCGCCAGGGTGTTGTCGGCGTCGCAGCGGGCGCGCGCGCCGAGTGCAGCAATGCCGCGCGTCGCTGTCTCGCCACAGGGGCATGCGATGCCAGCTCATGAGAATCCGATGCGGATCGTCATGGACGGATGCGCGGTCGGGTAATAGCGCCGGCCTTTTTCGGCGCCGCTCAGCAATCGCGGCCGCACCCCGGCCTCATGCATGGTCAGCGCCAAGGCGATACAGAACTGCACCAGTTCCAGCCATGCCAGGTGGTAGCCCATGCAGACGTGTGGGCCGGTACCGAACTGCAGCATGTCCACCGGCCGGATCGGCTCGGTGCGTTGCAGCCACCGTGCCAGCCGAAACTGATCAGGCGCCTCGTGCAGCAGCGCCGAAGTCGAGAAATGCAGCAGTGGGATACACAGATCGGTGCCCGCGGGAATGCGCCGTTGGCCTAGTCGCAATTCACGCACTGCGCGACGCACTAGGAGCGGCGTCGCCGGATGCACGCGCAGCGTCTCGCGGAACAGCGCCTCGGCGACCGGACACTGCGCCAGGTCCGCGTGCCGAGTCGGCACCGCGCCCACGCGTTGGGCCTCCTCGACCAGGGCGTCCCACAGCCCAGGCTGCCGCGCCAGCTCGATGACCATCCAGGCCATCGTCGAGGCGGTGGTATCGTGACCACCAAGCAGCAGCAAGCGGATATTGGCGACCAGGACGTCATCGGAAAGCGCATCGTCACTGCGATCGAAGGCGCTCACCATGTCGTTGATCAACCCGGTGCGCGAGGCATGTTCGCGCGCGGCGCGGACGAACTCGCGCAACCGCGCATCGATCCAGTCACGGGCGGCGCGGCCGCGCCGCAAGGGCAGTCCGGGTAGGTCGACCGGGGGCGCGACGATCAACTGCAGCAGTTGCTGGTACTTGCGATGCCATCGCGGCAGGTCCTGCGCGGGGATTCCCATGAGACTGAAGATGAGCTTGAGCATCAGATCGCCGGTTTCGCGCAGGATGGTTACGTCGCCGTGGTCGCGCCACCTCTGCACGCGCGCCCGGATGACGGGCGCGAACAGCTCGCCGATGCCGGCCTGGGTCAGCCCCTTGGGCAGAAGCGCCACCTGGATCGCATCGCGCGCCTGCCGGTGCGCGATGCCGTCCTGGGTGACCAACGTTCCGCCAAACAATTCGGGCGCGATGTCTTCGATCAGCGCCGAGGACACGTCTTTGTGCCGGAGCAGTGCGAGAGCATCCGGATCCAGACTGGTCATCAGGTGTCCGGCAGGGCCGAAATCCAGCCAGAACTGGCTGCCCAGCGTCCGTTCCGCGCGCCGCAGCAGGCGCGGCAGGTCGCAGACGACGGCGGGAAGATGCCCGACCAAGGGGAAAGCGCCGGGCACGACCGGGATGTCGTGCCGCAACCGATGCCGACGGTTCAACGGGTTGAGCAGCATGTCCATCAGCAGCGCGGCGACGCGCCCGCTTCGGCGGTCTCGCCGGAAGGCCGCGCGGCGCGGCTGTTGCCACCGTCGGCGTACGTCGGCACATGGGCCAGCATGCCGCCGTCGATGCACACGACCTGGCCGGTGATGAACGCAGCATCGTCGGAGAGCAGGAACGCCACTAGCGCGGCCACGTCGTCGGGGCGGCCGACGCGCGGCAGGAGCTGGTGCCGCCGCAGATGCCGTTGCGTGCACTCGTCCTGCTTGGCGAGGAGACGATCGGTCTTGATGAGACCCGGTGCAACACCGTTGCAGCGGATCTGCGCATGACCGTACTGGGTGGCGAGCGAGGCGGACAACATGTTCATTGCCGCCTTCGACGCGGCGTGGGACGTCTGCGCGGTGTCACCGCTGACCCCTGGCACGATGACATGTTCACGATCGCGCCACCACCACGGCCGACCGTCCGTGGGATGGCCTGCCGGCAGCAGAGCAACGTGCCGCGCAGATTGGTCGCCATTGTCTGATGCCAGACCGCCACGTCCAGGTCGAGGATCGCGCGGTCGCGCCGAGTCAGATGCATGGCGCCTGCATTGTTCACCAGCAGGTCGCCCGCACCGAAGTGCCGCTCCGCCGTTTCGAACGGCGCTGCCACCGCGTGCGCATCGGCGCTGTCTGTGGCCGAGGCCAGCGCGCGGCCCGCTTCGGATGCAATTTGCGCAGTGCCGGCGATGGCCGCCGCACCATCAATGTCGGCGACCACCACTCTGCCTCCCTCGCGCGCGATAGCGAGGGCGCATGCCTTGCCGATGCCTGCCCTGGCGCCGGCGCCAGTCACCACGGCCACCCTGTCTTCAAACCGTCCCATCGTGTCCTCCTGGATGGCATTGGTCTCTCGCGGCATGCCGCTCGGCCTCCGCTGGAGAAGGCGCAGGGTCGACGCCTGCGCGCTCGCCATCGCCAGCGTCGCTTTCGATGACCCGAATGGCGGCGACGGGGCACTGGCTCGCCGCGAGCCTCACGGCGGCGTGCAGCGCCTGCGCGACCGTCGCTACGCACACTTCGGCCACGCCGTCCGGTTCGCGCTGGCGAAAGGTACCCGGCAGCGTCAGCACGCACTGCCCGCTGGTTCCGCAAAGATCCTGGTCGACCACAACGCGCATCTCAGCTCCCTCGCGCATGCAGCCGCACCGGCAGCGCGCGGAACGTCCGAAGGAACGCGGAGGGCTCCCGGGTCGGCCGCTCGGCCAAGGCGAGGGTGGGGAAGCGCGCCTGGATTCGCGGCAGGCTCTCGGCCAACTGCACCCGGACCAGTTGCGCACCGAGGCAGAAGTGAATGCCGTGGCCGAAGCTCAGCATGATCTTCCCGTCGGTCGACATGCCAGGACTGGTACCGTAGAACCGGCCGGGATCGAAGCGGTCCGGATCGGCGAAGGCGTCGGGGTCGCGATTGCCGGCCGCGATCAGCATGCGCACGTCCGCGCTCTTCGGGATCACCATGCCGCCCAGTTCGATGTCGCGCTGGGCGATACGCGGAATGGAGCTGAACATGACGGGCGCGTCGCAGCGCAGGACTTCTTCGACGAATGCCTTCACCCCCGCGGCGTCTTTGTGCAGCCAGTGCCGCTGTTCGGGATACGCCAGCATCGCCAGGACCGCATGGTCGATGGTCGCAGCAGTGGTGGCGAAGCTGCCCAGCAGCATGCCCCACAGCATGCTGATCAACTCGGCATCCGACAGCGTATCGGTATCATCGTCATGTGCGCTGACCAGCATCGACACGATGTCGTGGCGGGGATCGGTGCGCTTGCGCTGTATGAGGCAGCCGAAGTAGGCCTGCACCCTGGCGCTGGCCGCGTCCGCCGCGGCCAGCTGGGGATCGCTGGCATGCGGGCGCAAGCCTTCCAGAATGGCGCCGATGCCGGCGGCGAGCCCGAACATGTCGTCCTGGGGCATGCCGAACAGTTCGGCGAAGACCAGCATGGGCAAGGCCAGCGCGAATTCCCGATGCAGGTCCACGGCCTCCCCGCGCTCCAGCGCGGGCGCCATGCCGTCCAGGCGCGCGGCCACGATGCGCGCGATGTTCGGCCGCAGGTTGTCGATCTGGCCCATGGTGAAATCGCGCGAGATCAGCCGGCGCAGACGCGTATGCGTCGGTGGATCCTTCATCGCCAGCGAGGACGCCAGCAGATTGAGCGACAGGCTGGTCGCTGCACGCGGGAAATAGCGCGCCAGTTCGTCCGGTGCCGGAGCCCGAAACGCATCGCCCGTGGCCTTGAGCGCCCAATAGATGTCGGCGTGGCGGCTCAACAGAAAGAGGCCCGACGCCGCGCGATGCACCGGATCGTGCTCACGCAACCAGCGCATGAACGGATACGGGTCGTGGATGCACGCTGGCGACGCTAGTTCAGCGAATGCGTCCCCACATGTTGCCGTGGTTTCTTGCACGTCCATTCTGGTTACCTGTTGGCTGGCTGATCGGCGCGCGCCATGCGCGCCAGCAGATCGCGGAGAAGATCGCGATCCCCGGCGGCGTCCACCACATCACCCGAGCACCGGCAACTCCTCGAACCCGCCAAAATGATCTCCCTTCGCAACTTCAGTTCTTCGGGCGCCACGGCCAAGCGGAGCGCGGGAAAGCGCTGGAAGATTGAACCGAACACCGCCTTGAGCTCCAGTCTGGTCAGCGCCGTGTCCGTGCCAAAGACCATCGCACTGCGATTAGTGATGATGCGCGAATAGAGCAAATCGCGTGCCGAAGTGAATTCGCAGGCCCAGCAGGCACTCCGTAGCGGCGCGTAGTGTCAGGTTTCTGGCGTTGAGTCTCAATACCGACAACCGGTGCAGCAAGGCCGACAAGGGCCCGCTCTCGCGCTGAATGTGCGGGCAGCGCTTGCGCGATATTTGAAGCATCCGGATTGGCTGCAGCAGGCGTGATTCGCCGGAAACCACTCCGATGTCGGCGGTAGCTATCCGGAAAACGAAGCCCGCCTCTCCGACATCGCGCTGGGTTGGATGGCGCATGCGGCCGAGAACTTTCCCGACGGCAAGACGCCCGACGGCTTCGGCATCAAGGTAGACGATAGATTCCTCAGCCGGCCTCCGCGATCAGCTTTTGGCAGCCGCACCAGATTGTAGGCGGCGGCAGCGAAGGTAAAGGCCCATCCGACGCGTTCACGGCCACGGAAGCGAGGCCGTGGCGGTTCTCCATCAGCCCATGCGCGATGAAGCACAGTTTCGTCTCCTTGCCCTTTCCCTTGCGATAAAGCCTGGCATCCCGATCGGTGGTCGAAGCGTGAGTGTCGTTCGAGCGCTTCTGGCCATGGAAGTCCGCTTCGGCATTGCGCTCGCCGCCTTGCGCCAGCGGCTCGCCAGAGCCATCCTTCGGCTTCACGCTCTTCATCGAGGCCCAGGCCTCGATCAGCGTGCCATCGACCGAGAAGTGATCGTTCGACAGCGGCTTCGTCACCTTGGGCTGCGCCAGCACCGCCGCCGGGAACTTGGCCGCGATGTCGCCTTCCAGTAACGGGTCACGGTTCTTCGAGAACACGGAATGATCCCAGGCTGCGTCGTCGACGCCCAATTCCGGCGAACCAACGGAACAGCAGATCGTATTCTAGCCGCTCCATCAAAAAGCCGCTCCGAGCGGATCAAATAAAACGCTTGACCAGCATCGCCCGCAGGAGCTTCTCCGACGGGATCGACAGCCGCCCAATCGGCGGATGGAGCGCGGCAAACTCGCGCTCCAGCGTCGACAGCGCCTCGTTCACGATCGTCCGGATCGCTCGCCGCGGATGGTCACGCCGCACCCGCGCCTCCAGATCGACATAGCAGAACAGCTCGCCCGTCCGATTGTCGCCGCGGCCCAGCGGACTAACGCTCGGCGCCAAGGAATGGCTCGGCGACGGGCACGTTCACAGGGATTACGAGGTCCTGGCGCAGGAGTTGCGGCGCGACCGCCCGGAACTCGCCGCCCTGATGCAGTTCGTGGACCCCTTGATAGCCCACTATCACATCCAAACGACTCCCGCGTCGGGAAAAGAATCGGCGCGCTAACTTGGAACCCAATGCTCTTCGGTCATGCGGCGCGGCTCCAGGAGGCCCGGGAAGTAGGAGCCTTGCGCAGCTTGGGAACGCGCAGTTCGACCGCGCCGGCCCGAGTCTCCCAGCTTCGGTCGCGGCAGCCGTTGCGCTGGACCTGCCGCTCCTGGCTCTCTTCACCGTACGCGGCTCCGGTCGGGACCTCGACCTCCAGCTCCATCAGCCGGTAGGCGGCAAAGCCGATCATCTCGCGCAACAGATCAGCATCAGGGGTATTCTCTACGAGCGTGCGCAGGTTCATCATGTCGTCGGTCCTCAATGGTTCCTCGAATCAAGCTGGCTGTCGCAATCCAAACCTTGCCGACGAATCATCGGTGACCACCCGCAAAGCCGATCCAGCTACACCACCAGCTGGGGCACGACCCGCGCTTCCGCCACGCGCGTGCGGATGTGCGCTCGCAGAGCCTTTGGATCATCGCCGAATACCGCCCGCATCAGCAGCGGCGCGATTACGAGGTCGAGGAAGGACTGGGCCGTCTTGGTCACGCGTTCCGAGGTGAAGCCGACGGGTGCACCACCGCGCCGCTCAGTCCAATTCTCGCTGCCCTCCAAGCGAACTCGCCTGGCCACGGCGGCAGGCGGGCTGCTCCTCGCACGCGTGGTCAATCTGCCGCCGAGGCGGGCCGCCCTTTTCAGATTTTGGTGGGATTGGATGCGCCCGAAACCCATTGTCCTCTCATGGCCTGCGCGTTCAGAACCGCTTGATCTCGATTCCGTACTTCCTCAGCGCGTAGCCAATCTGGCGCGGCGTTAGTCCGAGCAAGCGCGCCGCCTTTGCCTGCACCCAACCGGATTTTTCCATGGCTGCAATGACCCGCTCGCGATCGGCAATCTTCGCGCCACTTACGAGGACGGTGCCGGGGGGTGCCAGTGAGGCCGTTTCGCTGCCGACAAGTGGGGCCGGCGCGGTCGCTTCAGACAGCGAAGTGATCGGCTTGGCGGGCACCGGGACGGGCGGTGCCGATTGGGCTGTCGCATCCTCCGACGTACTTTTCCATAGCATCGCGGAAAGGCACTGGCCGTGGCAACATGCAAAATCATTTCTCACGATCGACGGCCCGGCCGACAAGGTCGCTGTGCGCTCGATGCAGTTTTCGAGCTCGCGGACATTTCCCGGAAAGCCGCAGTTCATCAGCACATCGATCGCGCTCGCCTCCAAGGTCAGCGTACGGCCGTTCACGCTGTTGAAATTCCTCAAGAACTCGCCGGCAAGCAGCGGAATATCGCTGCGCCTTTCGCGCAGCGGCGGCAGCAGCAAGGGAACAACGCTGATGCGATAGTAAAGGTCTGCGCGAAACTCGCTCCTTGCCACAGCCTCTTCAAGGTTCTTGTTGGTTGCGGCTATGACCCGAACATCGACCTTTATGGTCTGGTTGCTGCCGACCCGCTCGAACTCCTGCTCCTGCAGGACTCGCAGCAGCTTCGCCTGGAACGGGGCCGAAATCTCGCCGATCTCGTCAAGGAACAGCGTGCCTTTGTCAGCAAGCTCAAAGCGCCCCTTGCGCAAGGTGAAGGCACCAGTAAAGGCACCTTTCTCATGACCGAACAATTCGGACTCCAGCACTGTCTCGGGCAGTGCCGCGCAATTCAGCTTAATGAAGGGCCGCTTGGCGCGGGACGATGATTCGTGAATAGCCTTGGCTACAAGTTCCTTTCCGGTACCGGATTCACCGCGCAGCAGAACCGTGCTGTTCGATTTGGCCACGACAGCGATCTTTTCGAGCAACCCACGCAGCGCCGGGCTGTCGCCAATGATCCCATGAACGGCTAGCTTCTTACGTTCTCGTACCGGCTGCCTAAACTCGAATAATTGCTTTTGCAGACGATCCTTCTCCGCCATCAGCCGCTCGCGATCGCAGGCGAACAAGCGATGAAGCCGCACTGTCTGTCCCACCAGGTTAGCGATCATGGTGAGCAGCCGTGCATCATAATCGAGCCGGAGACTCGACCTTTCGTCACGGACACGGTCGAGCGTCAGTGTACCGACGACTTTCGGATCGATGCGGATCGGAACTCCGATGAACGACACCGGCGTATTATCCGAGGCACCGAGCACTTCAAGGTCAGCTGCGCTGAACGCCGCCTCCGCTGCCACGTTCTCGGCGACAAGAGGCCTGTCGGTCGCAACGATCTGGTCGATTGCCTTCCGCGGCAGGCGCATCCGGAAGCGGTCGTCGCTGCCTTCGCTCCAGCCAGCGCCCACGGTAATGTCCGGCATCCCGTCATCGTCGAACAGTGAGACGATACCGTGCCGCATCTGCACAAACGATTGCAGAAGGCCTACGACGTTGGCCAGCGTAACCTCTAGTCGGCAGGGAGCGGTGAGTATCTTCGATATTTCAAAGATTCCGGTCAGCGCGCTCTCGCGCAGCGGCTCGCCCGAGAGCTCGCGCTCCGTCTCTGGATGAGAGGCAGGTATCTCGCGTGCGGAAGCGATATGCAGCATGAGGCGGTCTCCGTTATTTTGATCATCCTCCCTAGCACCTTGTTCGGATTTGCGAGCTTCGTTTTGCATGTCATGCTCGATCTAGCGTCACGAGTTAACGAGATGACATAGAAGCGTAACACCTCTTCATGGCACGACGATAACCTTACGGTGGCTTGATTTCATTTTTTTTGGAATAGGTGCGCGACGTCAGCGTAGAACACGAGCGCCAAGGCCGACGCTCAAGTTAGCTGTTAGCCAGGCTTGCCCATCACAGATGTTGCCCACCATTGATGGGCACCTCGGCCCCCGTAACATAGCTTGCGGCATCCGAGCATAGGAAGAAGATGACCTTGGCCACTTCGTCGGGCGTTCCCACTCTGCGCAGCGGGATGTTTGGCACGAGACGCGCTTCCGTGTCGGGCGACAACATGTCCGTCCTGATCTCGCCGGGCGCAATCGCGTTCACGCGAACGCCATGCGGCGCATAATCGTGGGCCATTTCGCGCGTGAGACTCGCAAGCGCAGCCTTCGACGTCGCATAGGCGCTGCCGGCAAACGGATGCACCCGCGAACCAGCGATCGACGTCACGTTGACAATCGATCCTGACGCGGCCCTTAGCTCCTCAAATAAACCCTTCGCCAGCAGGATCGGGGCCACGAGATTCAGATGGAACACTCTCATCCAGATTTCGGTTGACGTCGTCAACGACGTCAGCCGGTCGCCATCGGACGTCTTCGGCGAGATGCCGGCATTATTCACTAGTGCGTGCAAGGGTGCGCCCGCCAAGCGTTCCTTAACCTGCGCGACCAAGCGCGGCAGCATTTGATGATCGCCAAGGTCGACCTGGACATGATCCTCGCGCCCGGAGTCCCACGGGCACCGCTCGCCATCGAACGGCTGGCGTGCGCAAGAAATGATGCGCCAACCTGCCTCCGAAAACAGCTTGGCAGTGGCATGCCCAATTCCGCGCGATGCCCCGGTCAGCAACATCGCCTTCTGCTCTCCCTGGTGGAGGTGGGCTTTATCGGCGCGAAAGGGACAGCCCAAATGTGTCTCGGGCAGCGGAGCTGCGACCAGATCGTCATTTGGCAGATCGAGACCCACGCCCGCCTCCTCTCCTGTAGCGCCGCTGGCGAACGCATAGCAGGATTTGGGCCACTACGATGCACGCAAAGACGCTGCGGTTTTGCGTCCTAATGTCGCGCACGCCAAACGCTTGGCGGATTCGTGACATGGTGCGTGTGCTTTACGACATCGACGGTGCATCACCAACACAGTGCCTGGAGCACTCTCAGTCACTGCTACGACCAGACACCAAGCTGCGCTCTCGTGATCGAGATCCGAAGAAGCGAGCGGATAAAGAACGCTCCTCGTCGCGGCAACCATCGGTCAGGACAGTGGAGACACCAGTAGCCGTGTCGATATGAAACGAAACCTGACGCAGCAATTCCATACGTTAGGTTTTCTCGCAACTGATACAAAGCTCATCGCAACACATCGCTGCGCTGATCGGTTGCTCGATCACGAGCTGGGAGACTGAATGTCCAACGCAACACCCGAACCCGAAAGGTCAGTCCGCGCGAGCGAGTGGCGGCCGCTGCAATGGAACTCACCGGCTCAACTTAACCTCCTTCGAAAACGTAATCCGCGATGGGCCGTCGAGAAGCTTCACTTGCGGGTCCTCGGGAGGGCAGCCGAGGACGATACCCTCCTCCTTAGCGCTGTGGCAGTCCTCAAATTCCGCTCTTGTCAAGATCGAGCTTCAGCGGACGGCATACGGTCACCGCATCTTGCTTTTCTCCAGGGCAAGGGCACGTTGGAGCGTCGGCTTGGGCAATCAATTGCCGCCCCGAAACATAGTGGCAGTACTGCTCGATGCAAAAAGCGACCATCAGATCGATGAGGCGGGTCACGACCTTCATCAAGCCACCAGTTCTTGTGAGGCTTCCTCAATCAAGACCAATCGGCTCGGATCGTCTAAATCGAATTCTATAACGCGTGGCGCAAAGAGGCGCGCGTAGCGCGTGAAAGCGCTCGTCGGAGGGAAACGGATCACAGTGTCGCATCGTGCAAGGAGATACATCTCGATGAGAGCGGAAAATCCGCCCTCGGCTCCGAGCGCCGCGCTGTGCAAAGGACCGACCTGGGGAGCCTGGAATCGCTTTGGAATCGTGAAAACATCAGGAAAAATCGCTGACACCTTCTCAAGGACGAGCGCGCTGTCCGTGCACAGGAAAGGCCTGACAGGCTTTTCATGCGATAACGCCTTGGCCTTGTCGATCGCATTAAAGACCTGTCGCAAGGCGCGTTCGGGATCAGCCCAGTAGGGCGCATGCCCCATAATATCCTCGCCGTTGCCGTGCCGAACATGAATGCCGATCACGCTATACGGCTCAAAGTGCTCACCGAAGATGGCATCAATCCGCCCCTGAACCGCGGATCGCGGCTTGATGCTCCGAAAAATCTCTCGTTCAGCCTCCTCATCGCAGCGCCACATCAGGCAGGCATCACACACAACCGTATTTGCATCGCTATCTTGTTCGCTTTGGAACAGGTGATCGAGTTCATCGCGCTCTCGAAAAATCTGCTCGTCGGGGCGATAGACGCAATCAATAGCTGGCCTATTCCACCATGCCGGGAAGAAAGGTCCCGGAAATGAGCGCTGATTGATCTGGTCGTCGCAGATCACCTGTACGCCAGCAATCTCTTGAACCGGTTCGAAGAAGACCGGAAAGGCGTTGGTGAATGGTTGATCGAGATAACAGGACCCCCGCCAATCGATGACCAGCTTCCGTCCGGTCCGCTGGGCAAAACGCCACGCTGCAGCCAGCGACCACAGGCAGTCGCCCAAGCCCGTACGTCGTCGGGCAACAACGAACCGATCATTTTTCGAAGCGCCAGGCATCTGCATTGCTTCCTTCCGGACTCCTGGTTGAACAAGAGACGTCATTGGAGACACCTCACACATGGTCTTGGCCGATGTTATGGTCGGCGCTTGTGCTGCTCGCGCGTTGCGTCGGTAGAACTTCATAGCAGCGCTGTCCTCGGAGCGGGTTCTCTCAACGCCTGCCTTTTTCTTCTATTAGAGCTGTTGCGCCGATATACCGGATTTCAACCGGATGCCTATTCTGCCTTATTCCACCTCGGCCTCGCCTGCTGTACATTGAGGCGCAGCCTTGGCCATACAGATGATCGCCGGTTATGCTTCGCCTAGCGCTTTAATGCGGACGCAAGCGGCGCGTGGCGGATGCAGCCGAACGCCCCGCTGTTCCCACAAGAGCCGCAGTTCCTTGACGAGATCTTCGCGCCGGGGCTGGTCCAACATAGTTGTGTCGAGAAGCCGGTCGAGCGAGGCCTCCCCCTCGATCCGCATCAGCAGGTCGAAGAGCTCATGCGACATACGTATGCTCTCATGCCCCGAGTGTCCCATACGGATCTCGCAAACCGTTTCCTGACGATCTTCCGCTGTGTAGGAGCGAATACGATGAAGGGATGCATATGAAGGCAATGAAACGCTCAGTGTAGACCAATCCCGCAGTGTTGCCGGCCGCTTCTTGACGAGGAATGGCCCAACTACAAGTCCATCCAGGTCGGTCGTCAAGAAGGTGGCGATGGCGTCTGAAACGGAATCGACGATCGGCTCGGCATTGTTGTTAAAGGACGTGTTTAGAAGAACCGGGATGCCGGTCCGCTTCTTGAATGCATGAATGACATCCCAATAGGCAGGATTTGTGTTGCGCGAGACCGTTTGCAGCCGAGCAGTTCCATCAACGTGCGTGACCGCCCCGAGCACGCTATGGTGGGCCGCACGCACACGAACCACGAAGTTCATGAAGGGAAACTCCCGCTTGCCGCCTGGGAGCTCAAAGAACTCGCTTGCATCCTCCTCCAGCACTGACGGCGCAAACGGACGATAGCCCTCGCGCTTTTTGACCATCGCATTTATCCGGTTCTTGTTTTCCGCTGGCCGCGGGTCGGCGAGAATGCTGCGGTTGCCAAGCGCACGTGGCCCGAACTCAGAACGGCCCTGAACCCAGCCGATGACAGCGCCATTTGCCATCCAGTCCGCTGCACTGGCTGCGATGTCATCACTACGTTGAAAATCGAGGTGGCCGGACCATGCAATGAGCTCGTGTTCTATGGCTTGCTCGGTCCCGAGATCGGGTCCCCAATAGACGTCCGACAATCGTTCGCGCGGCGCGGGCCGACCCAGCTCGTTTGACATCATCAATGCAGCGCCGAGTGCGCAACCGGCGTCGTGCGCCGCGGGCTGGACGAAGATGTCGTCGAAAAGCCCGGAATAGAGCAGCTTACCGTTCATCGTGCAATTGTGGGCTACGCCTCCCGCCAGGCACAAGCGCTTCATGCCCGTCGCTTCGCGATGATAGCGCAGGATATGAAAGATGATCCGCTCAAGCGCCTCCTGCAGCGAAGCGCTGACGTCTCGATGCTGCTGCGTGAATGCCATTCCCTTTCGCCGGACCTGGATGCTGCGGATCAAGGCCGGGCCGATTCGATCCAGATGGACCCGATAACCACCATTGTCCAACAATTCATAGAACTGCGCGAAGAGCTCGCGATAGGGAGCAGGGTCCCCATAGGGGGCGAGCCCCATCACTTTGTACTCGTCGAACAACCCGTAGCCGAGATAACGGATCGCCTCGAGATAGAACAGCCCCAGAGAGTTATGCTCTGGAAAGCTTGCGAGTTGCGAAATTTCGGTACCAGACCCTACCGCCAGCAGAGCCGAGAGAAAGTCCCCGCCGCCGTCGACCGCAAAGATCAGGCTTTGCTCAAATCCAGACATCGCAAACGCGCTCGCGGCATGCGCTTCATGGTGATTTACAAAGAACACGCGTGACGCATCGATGTCGGTGCCGCACTCCCTTGCCAGCAGCTGACGTAGCAACAGTTTGGCGTCCAACGGCACTGGCTGAGAAACAAACAGCCGCTCGAGCATGGTATTGCAGTAGGCTTCAGTCGCGTAGTACGCGATCCGGTCGATCTCGCCAAGCTCAACTCCTGCAGTTGAAAGGCAGTATCGGATCGAGTTGCTTGGGAACTTGTTGGAGTGCTTGACTCGATTGAGGCGCTCCTCTTCGACAGCAGCAAGCACACGGCCATCCCGCACGAGCACCGCAGCGCCATCGTGCAGAAATGTATTGGGCAGCTCGGGCGAGTACTGATAGATTCTGTCCAAACCGCCACTCACTCCGAGACACAACATTCCGCTCTCCATTTAGTCATGACAGGAAGGCCAATCGTCCTCCCAACTAAATCGTCTGTACTGTCACGCACCCTCGGCCACGCGGGCCAGGCAGCACAACCAATGCTCTTGCGAAGCCCGCCCCGGCGCCGAGCCGGCTCCTCCTATTTGGGTGCTTCGCGTTCCCGCACCGTTCGACCGATCCGGCGGCGTATGCCCGGCTTGTTATAAAGCCTCTGTCGCAGCTCACGCTGCCTCAACCAAGACAGAGCATTGCGAACTCCGTCAACGCAGCAGACGGCGCCGAAACAATGCCGTCGACACAAAGAACGGTAATACCGCGTACAGGCAAAGCGCACCGACATGGAAGGCGGCGCCGCCGCTGGCCGCACGCTCGAGCATCGCCGGGCGAATGAGATCGACCGAATGCGCCAGCGGCAACCAGCCAGCGACCTGCTGAAAGGAGCTCGGCAATTGGCTCATCGGAAAGATTGCGCCACACACAAACACCATGGGTGTCAGGATGAGCGTCTGGTAAAACACGAAGTAATCGTAACTTGGCGCAAGAGATATGACGACCATCGCCAAGCTCGCGAAGACAAGGCCGGTCAAGGCCACCGTCGGCATCGCATACAAAATGGACGCCCAGGACGCATAACCCAGCGTCGCAGCGACAATTCCGATTGCAGTTCCGGCCAGAACGGACTTACTGGCTGCCCACACCATTTCGCCCAGAACGACGTCGCCAAGCGTGAGTTGTGTGGACAGGATTGCTTCCCAGGTACGCTTGGCATCCATCCGAGCGAAGGTTGCATACATGGTTTCAAAAGTTGCGGACGTCATGGCGCTGGTCGCGACCATGCCGGCTGCCAAAAACGCAATGTACGAAGTCCCTTCAACGCGGCCCACGATCAGCCCAAGGCCAAAGCCAAGGCCAAAAAGGTTGGTTATGGGATCTGCGAGGTTACCGAGAACCGATGCAAGTGCGACTTTCCTCCATGCCAGGAAGTTTCGCCGCCATACCGCGATCCAATTGTACGCGTTAGCGGGCATCAGCGCCGCGTCACCTTCAATCATCGCTCATTTCTCCATCTCGCGCCCGGTCAACCGCAAGAACACATCTTCGAGATTCGGCGGCCGCTGCAGAATGCGAAGGCCCGCTCGGCCGCGCAGTTGCACACGTACCTGCTCCGGATACGGCGCATAGCAAAACAGCGTCTCTCCACTCACTTCGATGTGCCGAGCATAAGGCTTGAGCAGTTCACCGCACTCATGTGGATCACCGCCATAGATCTCGATCACGTCGCATCCGATATGCTCCTCGATCAAGGCGTTCGGCCTTCCTTCGGCGATCTTGCGTCCGCCCTCAAGCACGCAAAGCCGATCGCATAGGCGTTCGGCTTCTTCCATGAAGTGAGTGGTGAGCAGGATTGTCTTGCCACGCGCGAGCAGAACGCGCAGACGTTCCCATATCAGGTGCCGCGCGTGCGGATCAAGGCCGGTCGTGGGCTCGTCCATCACCAGCAGATGCGGATCATTGATCAGGGCACGCGCCAGTGTCAGCCGACGCTTCATGCCGCCCGACAGATGCGCGGCACGCACGTTCGCCTTGCTTTCGAGCCGTGCAAACTCGAGCAACGAGGGTACGATCGCCTCGACCTTGCGAGCACTCATGCCGAAGTAACGGCCAAATACCAGCAGGTTCTCGCGTACGGTGAATTCGAGTTCGAGGTTATCGAACTGCGGCACAACGCCAATCCGCACACGTGCCACACGAGCGCGGGCAGGCACAGGTTCATTGAGGACTGTAATCTTGCCCGCGTCCGGCGAAATCATCCCGAGGAGCATACGCGCAATCGTGCTCTTGCCGGCTCCATTTGGCCCGAGCAGGCCGAAGCATTCTCCGCGCGCAACCGAGAACGACAGTTCATCGACGATGATCTTGTCGCCAAATGATTTTCTTACGCCGGCAAGCTCGATTGCTGCGCTGGACATGTTCATCCTAGGCGGACAGAAGTCGCTCAGCCGACGTGGATTTGCTTACGACCGTTTTGGTCCAGAGCATACCGTCGCACCACACATGCTCTACGCGTCCCCAGTGGCAGGCGGCGGCCGCATCCGGGAAGAATCCTCGTCCGTGGAGGTTGGCACTCGTGTTGCAAAGCAGCGGAATACCTGTGAGCCGTTCAAACTCGATGAGAAGCTCGGCGATCTTGTGGGGAGAGTTGCGGGCGACGGTCTGCAACCGCGCGGAGCCATCCAGATGGACGATAGCGGGGACCTTATCGCGCCACTCCGCCCGGGTCTGGTGATCGAACAGCATATAGGGATCCGGCGTCCCGGGGCTGAAGATCTCCGGCGCCCGATCCTCCAGGCAAATCGGGGCTACTGGCCGGAACTGCTCGCGGCGCTTGATGTCGTTGAGGTGATCTTTCATTGCCGGCGAGGTTGCTGCTGCAAGAATGCTTCTGCCCCCTAACGCCCGCGGCCCAAGCTCAGCGCGTCCCGAAAGGAAGATTACGGGCGTGTTGTCGGCAAGAATAGCCGCAAGCTCGCGGAGGGTGCATGGTGCAGCCTCCCATTCTGACGGATTTTCGCAGGCCTGCAGCGCCGGACCGCTGTAGACCGACCACTCTAACGGCCCGAATCCTTTTTGTGCCGCCATCGCGCTGCAAGCAGCGCCAATTGCCGAGCCGCTGTCATTTGGAAACGGCGGCACCCAGACCTCATCGAACAATCCCGTCGCCCGAAGCGCACTGTTCCACTTAATATTGAGCCCGCATCCCCCGGCTACACAGAGGTTTCTCGCGCCCGGAAGCGACGAGTGCCGCAGCAGAACCATTGCGATTTCTCGGACGAGAAGACGTTCCAAGAACACATGAAACGACGCAAGGACGTCTTCGGCTCGCTTGGCCGTCAGGCGCAGCGCGCTAGCCTCGAAAAAGTCGTGCACAGCGGCAAGCGACGCCTCCGCATTGTTGATGTCAGCGCGGTAGCGACGGGCCTGCTCCGTATCCGCAGCGAAGCGCTTTTCGTAAAGCTCCTGAAACACAGCCACGATGGTCTCGTCGACAGAGCCAAGCGCTATGTAAGCCATCAGCTTGCCGGCGATACCCAAGTCCCAATTGGTGCGATTCGGCTGCCTGTAAGGTCCGAAATGAAGGCCCGCGGCAGCATAGGCATGACCGATCATTGGAAACAGACTGGCAATGAGTCGCGCGCCTCGAGGTTCGACATAGTAGAGACGTGGAAAGATGCAGCCATCCCATACCAGACAGAACGCGGGTTTTCCGGCGCTGGCAAACGGGCTGGTGCTGTATGCCGAGGCGACGTGGCCCGTGACGTGCGGGTAACTCTCATAGGGAAACACCTTGCCGCCGAGGATCAGGCCATAGCCATCGACCGAATCTAGAAGGCCCTCGGCATGGCGCTCGACATATGGCGCCCCCTTCAACGCGATCGGAACAGCACCACTGAGAACCTGGAACTGCGACTCGATCTCTCCATCCCAGCCGTCGATGACGAAGTGATCGATGTCTCGTGGATCTAGGCCATGCTCAGCCAATGCGAGCACGACTGCATCGAGGTTATCGACGGATTGATACCGTGGATTGTTGCCGCGCTTCTCTTGCTCGATGCAAAAGACAAGCTGCCCGTCCTCGACGACAGCGATTGCTCCGTCATGGGTTAACTTGATGCCACAGATGCGCATATGACCCCCTGGCCCTAATGGCCGTAATTTGATTGTTCTGACGAGTTAGTCGGCTTTCGGAACAGCACGAGCAAACAGTCCTCGTTGACCGACTCAGTCTGGCAATGAAGACGCTCGATCTCGGATAGGCTCTCATTGAAGAGAGAAATCACTGTTTCAGCACCGGCAGCATGCCCCCAGCGTCGACATGGGGCATCACGCGCAGATCCGAACACCAGAGCGCCATTTGGTGCAAGCATATCCACCAGGTTGAGGATGGCTGCGTGCATCTCGGCGATGTCCTTGAGGTAGTAAAGAACCTCGGCCACGACGATCAAATCAAATTGCTTGGCGGTCGAGAACCGCTGAATGTCGCAAGTTACCCACGCGATATTTGACCACCTTCTGGTCCGCTGGCGAGCACGCTCGATCGCCTGCGGCATGACATCGACCACGGTGACCCTTTGGCAGTGCGGCGCCAGCATTTCGGTGAATGCGCCGGCTGCGCATCCGACTTCGAGGGCATGCACAACGTCACCGTTGCACCGCGACAGCCGGAGCATCTGCGCGTACCGCTCCTGCTCGAACGAATTGCTGTCAAGCCGCCATGGATCATCGACAGCCAATTCTCGTTCCAATAGGTGATAGTTGTTGTCCGATGTCACGGTCATTAAACCTCTTTATAGGCACTCGATCGATCGCGACCGCAAACACTCTCGGTTGCCGCCAAGTTCGATGCACGGTGCGAACGGCCAGGCTTACGAATTTCGGCGGAGCTCACACCACTTATCGCGGAGCTTATTCCAGCGGCCGTGCGCGGGATGACAGCTTCATTTTCTCCATCGCTTGACACCACCACCTTACGCGACAGCCAATCGCTATTGCTCAATGTACAAAGCGCGTAGGCTTTCAACGGCAGCAAGAGAAAGATATTGATGGGTGTGTGAAACGAGAAGCCGAGAAACCGCATATCGCGAGCACGGAACGCTGCCACACTGCACCGAACCATCGTCATGGCCGCAATCGTCAGCACCGTCCACCAGGCCACCGACCCGTCGATGACGAACTGTGCGAGCGCAGCCAGTGATGACAAGGCGAGGAGCAAGGGGCCGAGATTTTGTCCGACAACGTCGAGCGTCAGATAGCGATCCAGCTCGGGCAGCAAGCGCAACGCAAGAAACGTGTCCCGAAAGGTACTGCGCGCCCAGCGAAGTTGCTGTCGCAGATATGGTCCAAGGCTGTCCGGCACAACTGTTGCTGCGATCGCGTCAGGGACATACTCGGTTCGAAACCCCGCCTTGAGCATGAGGATAGTTAGATGACGATCCTCGCCGAAATCACTTGGCTTTCCACGGAAGAATTGCGTTTCGTATTGATCAAGAAGCAAGGCGAGCGCAGAGCGACGATACATGGCACATGGCCCGCAGCAACACATCACCGCGCCGAAGCGTGCCTGCGCCGCGCGCTCTTCGTTGCACGCCAACCAGTATTCCATATCGATCAGCTTGGTCAGCCAAGTTCCGTTGCGATTGCTCGCTACCAACTGCCCCATGGCCGCGCCGACGTCAGGGTCCTGCATTTTCGATACAAGCTTCGTGACCACGTCGACGGCAATTATCGTATCCGAGTCGACGTTTAGGACCAGATCGCCGGAAGAGCTGCGTATCGCAGCAATCTGCGCCTTGCGCTTTCCGACGTTCTTGGCCATCAAGATGATTCGAAACCTCGGATCGCTCGCATAGATTTTGTGTACGGGTCCCACAAGATCGCGATTTGCGGATCCATCGTCGACCACAATGACCCGCAGTTTTCCGGCGTAGTCTTGACTTGCAATCGACGCGAGGCATTCGGAGAGTGTGTTTGGGTCCTCATTGAAACAGGGCACGATGACATCCACGCTGGGCAGCCCCCCCCCGGCATGTTCGAGATCGTTCTGCAGCGATGAGGGAGTCGTCGGCTGAGCGTAAAGGGCCTGCGCGCTCTTGTAGATGGTCGAGAGCAGCGCATAAGACGAAACAGCGACAGCGCTGGTTGTAGCGAGCAAATCCATGGGGTGCCAGTTTTGTTCAGTGAAGTTGAGGAAGCGGATGGATTTCGAACCCGCGCAGTTGCAGTGCCGGAATCAGATATGCCAGCGCCCTCACCGTCTGTTCACGCGAAGTGGCGTCAGTGCACGAACTCTCCTCGCTGGGAGGATACCCGTCGTGCAGGAGCACAATCGCGCCCGGGCGAACAGCCGCGAGCACTGAGTTCACGATGCCATCGACCCCAGGACGCGACCAATCTCTCGGATCGACCGACCAGTGCACCGCTGCGAGGCCAGCCTTGGCCGACGTAGCAAGCACGTCTTCGGTCCATATGCCGTAAGGTGCCCGCATGTGCCGGGGCAACGCTTGTGGGCATGCCAATCGGATTGCCCTGCTCGCCCTTAGCACCTCATCATGTATCTCGGCTGCTTCGCACCTGGACAGATCGGGATGCGTCATCGTGTGGTTTGCAACTTCGTGCCCCTCGGCGACCATTCGTCGAATGAGTTCAGGTTGGTCGGCCGCGTATGTGCCGATAACGAAGAAAGTCGCGGGGACCCGATGTTGCGTCAGGACATCGAGAACGAGCGGCGTGCAAAATGGATTGGGCCCATCATCGAAGGTCAAGTAGACCGAACGACTTCCGCTAACGTCGCCGTAGTTGCACCGCACCGCAGATAGGGGGATGAGTTCGTTCACAGCTCGGGCCCGTTCCGATCGATAATTGTTCCCGCCGGCCACTCGCCCATTGAGCGTCCAACCGGGAACACCACCACGAGCACGTCTTCGATGCGGATCGGCGACAAATTGGGGTAGACATCCGCCTGGGTGGAGCGGACGCGGATGCCTGGCATGAGGGTTGCCAACCCTCGCCTTCCGACCAGTCTGGTGAGATGCTTCTCAAGTGCAGGCCGGACCGTACCAAAGCCGAACGGCACCCCAAGCGCCTGCAGCGCAGGATACATCACGCGCATTGAATGGCTGATTCCAAGCCCCTCAAGATCTGGACGGACGGCATACAATCCCAGTTCGGCCACGAGAAGATCAACGCCATCAATCTTGATGAATCGGCGTAGTAGGCCGATATGACCAGCGACGCCGTGCGCGTCGTAACCGATTACGCGCATTTCAGGCCTTGCGCCGGCCCAACTTCGAATACCCTCGAATGGCTGTGCATTGAATGCACCCGTCGGCCCATAGCTCTTACGGAAGAAGTCGGCGAGCTCGGCATGATCGGCGAGCTGCAGCTCGTTTTCCCAGCGAAGGCGCCACTGGACCTGAGTGCGCGCGGAAGCCTCTTCCGCAGATGGGGACACGGCAATATTCATGGCGGACTTCCCTGCGCCAGTAGGGATGAGAGCGGATATAGTCACGTAAGACACGTGCTATTCGCCGAACCGTTGATCAATCTGGAATGTGTTGGCATGCGGCATCCGCGCTCGGCTTTTCTCGCCAGGTCCCCGAGAGCTGACTGCATCGGAATGGCGCCATCGTTGGCGGCGAGACGATGGCGCAGCTCGCACGTGTCGTTCCAGCAATGCCGTGGTCCACATATGCCCGGACATCCCAATGAGGCGATCGGGTTGTGCAGATTCTATCTGCATCCTGGGAGAGCTTCGCCGCGCCCAAGATCACGATCGGCGTTACCGTCTCTGAGGGCTGCCGATCGTTGCGTGAAAGCTCATCGAGGGCACACGCGGCGGGCACCAGATCAACTTCGGTCCTATGCATCTTCGACTCGCCTTGTATTGCGATGGACAGGCGCGCCATTATGGCCAGTCGCCGGAAGTATTCGGCATCTGCGATCTGCGCACGCCGCTTGGTCGCGACACTAAGGTAGGGCTGAGGACGCCCTCAAGTGTACGCGGGTAAACCGCCGATATGGAAAGGGATGGAACGCGCATACGAAGGTTTATCGGGGCCCGCCTAGCGTCGCATCGCGTGAGAGTCGCACCTACAACAGGCGCAACGCGCGTGCGGCAGAGATAGCCACTTCGCACACGGATTCGGCAGATGCTCGCACGTCCAGGATTTCTTCTCGGAGCCCGCGCACGACCAATAGCCATTGTGGCATACCTAATTCATTTTCCAAACTGATGTTTGCTATCCAACAATCCGCAGTTTGGTAAAATCGATTGTTTCGATAGAACACATCCACACGATGGATAGACTCACGACATGCGGTTCAAGGGACTTGATCTAAACCTTCTCGTTGCGCTCGATGCTCTAATGACGGAGCGCAACCTCACAGCGGCGGCGCGCAAAATTAACCTGAGCCAGCCCGCCATGAGCGCTGCGATCGCGCGGCTGCGCAGCTACTTTCGCGATGAGTTGTTTACGATGAGAGGTCGCGAGCTCGTCCCGACACCCGGCGCGGAGGCGCTTGCGGGTCCGGTTCGCGAGGCCCTGCTGCACATCCAACTCTCGATCATTTCTCGGGATGCGTTCGACCCGACCCTGTCGAGCCGACGCTTCAGGGTCATTCTCTCCGATTTCATGACAATCGTGTTTTTTCGGAGAATTGTTGATCGTATCGCACAGGAGGCGCCTGCGGTGCGCTTCGAATTGCTGCCATTTTCCGATGAGCCCGGTGAGCTGCTTCGCCGCGGCGAAGTGGATTTTCTCATTTTGCCGGAATTGTTCATGTCGAGCGCGCATCCTAAGGCGACGCTATTCGATGAGACCCTCGTATGCGTGGGATGCCGCACGAACAAGCAGCTATTGCGACCACTTACATTCGAGAAATACAATTCAATGGGGCACGTCACCGCCAAGTTCGGACGGGCCCTGAGGCCCAACCTCGAGGAGTGGTTCTTGCTCGAGCACGGCTTGAAAAGGCGCATCGAGGTCGTTGTGCAGGGCTTTAGCCTGATTCCGCCCATATTGTTCGACACGGGCCGCATAGGAACAATGCCCTTACGTCTAGCCAGACACTTCGAAAAGCGGATGCCCCTGCGGATCGTCGAGCCACCACTCCCACTGCCCACTTTCACCGAGGCCGTGCAGTGGCCCGCGTTCCACAATACCGATCCGGCGAGCATTTGGATGCGGCGGATATTGTTGGAGGAGGCGTCCAACATGGGATCTGCAGATCGGAAACTACCAACGCGCCGGCGCTGCTAGGTCCACCACGAGCTGCCCCGGCAGATGCAAATATCCCACTCATCATTCGACGTGTCTGCCTTGTCATTTTAACTTCCCGGACGGCCATGCTGCAAAACGCACGCGCGAGCCGGCCCGGGATTGTGAAAGATTGCCGGCCCGTGCGCTTAACGATCGCGCAAAGCGGGTAGTGCGCTTGTATTGCAAGCAAGGTTAAATGCCATCGCGGAAGGACGAGCGCTTCCGAGTACGATGGTATTTGGCGAAGCCAATTTAAATCGCTTGAACCCGACACTGCGTCAGGTTGTAATTTGCATCCTGACCAACGCTGCGCAGGCGGGCGGGGATGGGGCACATCGAGTGAATTCTGGCTATGGCGGGATAGGCACTAAGGCTGGTTTGCCAATGGCGACTCGACGAAGTCGAGTTGCGAGAGTGCCGGAAATCGACGAGATCGACGAGATCGATCAGGTTGGCTCTCCCGACGGGCTCGAGCCGTAGGTCGTCATCCCCGAGCGCACTGCGCGCCATTCTGCGATACTCCGCGCGCTTTCTTGCGATCGCACGAGAGGAACGGAGTTGATTCGGGCGAACCGATGACACCGCTTCAGATGCAGCCGTTGTCGCTCATTATATGCAATGTAAAGACGATCGCGTCGGATAATAAGATATGCGTTTCAACGGCCTGGATCTGAATCTTCTCGTCGCCCTCGATGCTCTAATGACTGAGCGCAGCCTCACCGCAGCAGCTCGCAAGATCAACCTCAGTCAGCCGGCCATGAGCGCAGCCGTTGCCCGGCTGCGTTCCTATTTCCGTGATGAGCTGTTTGCGATGAGAGGCCGGGAACTTGTCCCGACGTCACGCGCGGAGGGGCTGGCGGCACCCGTTCGTGAGGCTCTGATGCACATCGAGCTCTCTATTATCGCGCGGGACGCATTCGACCCGGCGCGATCGAATCGGCGGTTCAGGATCGGCCTTTCCGATTTTATAACGGTCGTATTCTTCCGACATGTCGCCGAGCGTGTCGCGCGAGAAGCACCCGCCGTCAGTTTCGAACTGGTGGCGCTCGCCGATGAGCACGATGAGCTTCTCCGGCGCGGCGAGCTTGATTTTGTTATCCTCCCGGAACTATTCATGTCCAGCGCGCACCCGCGGATAGCCCTGTTCGAGGAGAGGCTTGTGTGCGTAGGCTGCAGCACGAACGCCGAGCTACGGCGGCGGCTTACATTTGATCGATACATGTCAATGGGCCATGTCGCGGTTAAGCTCGGAGTTGCGCGCAAGCCTCCCATCGAGGAGACGTTTCTGCTCGATCGTGGCCTCAACCGACGCATCGATATTCTCGTGCAGAGCTACGGCATGATCCCGCCCATGCTGATGGGTACGCGCCGGATAGGGACCATGCCATCAAGGCTCGTTCAGCATTTCGAAAGGACGATGCCCCTTCGGATTGCCGAGCTTCCGCAGCCGTTCCCCAGCTTTACCGAAGCGGTCCAATGGCCTGCCCTTCACAACAGCGATCCGGAAAGCATCTGGATACGAGACATATTGTTGCGGGAGGCAGCTCGCATGACATCTACGAGTGCTGATTGCTCCATGATCTGCACTTCAGAACAAGCGGATGCTGAAGGAATCTTGACGAGAGTTGCCTCGCGGCTATCGTGAGGACACTTGAAGACGTGTACGAACCTTGTATGCGGCTGCATGTCTGGACAGCTGCACTTCAAACTTCTCCTGCTTTAACTCATTCTTGGTTCAGGAACGTCCGGCGGCCTCGTTACCCAAGCCGCTATCACGACGTTGTTGCGAGACGCGCACATTGGTATCACGCCCGACGCTCATCGCGCTCTTGGACCTGACGTTCAACGGCCTTGTAGAGGGGGCGCAGACGCGGCGCCGCGGGAGTTGCCCCTGACGTTATCTCGTGGCTCCTCAGCCAAGGTCGTTCGCGATGGACGCGTCGCGTCAGGACGGCATCGTGCGCGAGCCTGCGCCAAGCAGAGATGAATTGAGAATGCGCAGCAGCTTTCGGCGGAGGTCAATGCCCATTGGCGCATTTCGAATCCTTTGACGCTCGTCAGCTTCTCGAAAGCTAACTCTCTTAGCATGAGAGAGCGGATGTCTGGAGGGCGATGCCGTGCCGGCGGCGGCTCAAGTCGCCTATTGTTTGTTTTTAAGAGGCCACACATCAACAGCCGAGCACCACGCGCTCGAGGCCTCAGCTCAGGCCAAGCCCTCATCATTGTAGCGTGGCCTCCCGTAGCAGCGTCGTATGCATGACCAAGATCAGCTCGCGGCGCGCCGTCCACGCTCAAAACCAGTAGTGCTGCTAAAGCACGTAGCTGATTCGTTTTCGGCGAGCCGCACATGACGCGCAGCCGGCGTGCCTACCGATTGTAGAGATGACGAAAACCACTCGTGCGATTTTGCAAAACACCGCAAACCTGTGTTGCCTTGTCGCATCACCTTAAAGAGCACTGCACCTTCATCGCTCTGCGCCGCCGGTCTGACTTCTTTTAGCCCTACCGCGGCCAAACGTCTTGACCACGTGCGCTGCCTTGACGCAATGACAAACAAGGAGCCGAACGTTGGAACAATACAACGGCGTATTCGATCCGGAAGAACTCTCTGTCTTAGGAAGCCTCTTTGATGGCGCAATCAACGCGTTGCCGCCGTCGATGCGAACGCCTGAAAATCGAACGGCTGTCGCCAAACTCATCTTGGATAGTACCGAGGTCGGCGCGTCCAGGCTGGCATGCCTGATGAACTTGTTGATCACCATTTCACCTAAGGGTTGATCGCCAACCATTCTAAGGATAGTCACCATCTCTTACGCTGGAATGGAAGACGATCCAGCTAGAGCTTTGAAATAGCTTGAATCATACGTGACGTCAGGTTGTAGGCTTTGAAATTGAACAACATGAGCAAAGCTACACCACGAAGGCGTCGATGGCGCATTGGCGAACTTGCAGAGGCGACCGGAGTGACGGTACGCACGCTGCATCATTATGAACATACGGGGCTCTTAGCCGCATCAGATCGTACAGACGGCGGTCACCGGATGTACGATCGTGAAAGCGTTCAACGGGTTCATCAGATTCGCGCGCTACGTGAGCTTGGCTTCTCCCTTCACGAGATCCGTAAGGCTATGGAGGGCTCGACTTCACTCATTGATCTGCTGCGCAAACATTTGGAGCGGATCGAACTTCAAGTGGCTCGAGCGACCCTGTTGCGGGATCGTTTACGCGACATGACGACGGGCAGTGAGATCCAGGTAAGTGTAGATGAGCTACCTGCCACCTTAGATGCGATGTCTCGGGTCGAGACACGCAGCCAGACGTCTCGATGTACGTGCAAATTGGCGGCGGAGCGCGAGGAGCGGTGGCGACGGATCCGCGACGAACTGCGTGATTGCATGGATCGGGGCGAACCCCCTTGCGGTGAGCGAGCAAAAGCTGTCGCGGTTGCAGCGCGATTGCTGATCAGAGAAATCGCCGGAGCCGATTCACGCGTTTCGACGATCCTGAAGGTCCTTGCGCGGTTGAGTGCCCCCCGCAGTCTGGCTGGTTGGGATCCTACTCTCATGCAGTATCTCGACCTAGCCCTTGCCGGGCTGGAGGATCAGCCATACTGACGGCTTAGGCGCAGGGACGTGCGCAGCATCTCGCCGACCTATCCGCCGAGGCGGATAGTTTCTCACAAAGGGGCTTGAACCGCACGTAACGTCAAATTGTAGGCTCTACCGTGGTCGCGGTGTGGCCAGCTAACGCACATGACTCCGCTTGGCAGAAGATCCACATCAAGGCCTGGGCGCAAGTCGAACCGCGAGCGCTGGTGGTTTACTTCAGCTGAGCATTGGAGCTCTACAATGTTGGGTCGGTGTTACGCTTTAGCTGCCAGTGCAGCACTACTCGTCTGCGCCGACAGCTCGACTACGCGTGCCTCCGACGTCAATATTGCCGTGGCTGGTCCCATGAGCGGAAGCAGCGCAGCGTTTGGCGCACAAATGCGCGATGGAGCGGCGACCGCTGTCGAGGCTTTGAACGCCTCGGGCATACTTCCAGATACCAAGCTGATATTGACTGTCGTCGATGACGCTTGCGACCCCAAGCAAGCCGTCGCAGTTGCGAATAAACTCACAACCGAGCGCGTCCGGCTAGTCGTTGGTCACTTTTGTTCTTCTTCGTCGATTCCGGCCTCTGACGTCTACGATGAAGCAGGCATCATTCAAATGTCACCTGGCTCGACAAATCCTCAACTGACAGAACGTGGCCTTAAGACGGTGTTTCGGATTTGCGGCCGTGACGACCAACAGGGTCTCGTTGCAGCTGAGTACATTCACGCAAATCACCATAACGAGACGATCGCAGTGCTCGACGACAAGAGCACGGCGGGTAAGGGCATTGCCGACGTGGTTGCGGCACAGCTGCAGAAATCCGGCGAGCACGTCATTCGAAAAAGCTACATAGCCGGTGAAAAGGATTACGCGGCACTGGTCTCAAGAATGAAGAAGGACGGCGTGCGGGTCGCCTATATCGGCGGCTATCATACCGAAATTGGACTGATCGTACGCCAGGCGTCAGAAGCAGGTGCCGGCCTCATCGTCATGGCAAACGATCCACTGATGACCTCTGAATTCTGGGCCATTACCAGCAGTGCAGGAAATGGCGCATTGTTCACCTTCATGCCCGACCCCGTCAAGAATGCCAAAGCGGCCGGCATCGCGGCCAGACTCAGCGCTGCCAATCTGTCTACCGAAGGATACACGCTTTACGCCTATGCAGCAGTCCAAGCATGGGCAGAGGCGGTAAAGCGGGCCAGCTCTTTCGATGCTCGACGAGTGGCCAGCGCACTTCGTTCGTGGCCGATCGATACCGTGATCGGCCCAATACTGTTTGATTACAAAGGAGACAACGCGGCTCCTGGATTTCTCGTTTACCGCTGGCGCGACGGGCATGTCGAAGCCGTCGAGTAAAACTGATCGGGCCGACGCGCAACCTCTCACAATTCAGCCAGTGATACAGAGAATGAAACGCCCTCACGACCTTGGTGCAGCCCTACTCGCGTGCACTCTCATACTCGCGGTTTTCGGAGCATTTCTGGCGTTCGCTGCAGCGCTCGCAGAGCTGCCTGACGTCGATCCACTGGGGGATGAGTTGCGTCCGATGATAAACAAGTAGGGCTTGTGCAAACCCTCAGTGTTGTACAACCACCTTGGCAGGCATGTCTTGATCAGTCCGATGGCTGCTCGCTTTGGCCCACCGGCTCCTCCTCAAGTAGGTCTCGATGCCGTCTGCAGCGGCTCGGCGACATCACTAAGTGCCGGTGGTTTTCTCCGAAAACATAGCCATGGAACTCAATTTGCAACGGCAATTTACACCATCGAGCCGGTATGCTGACAGATGCACATGCGCACTGCACTCTATGGGCAGTCCCGCGCCGTGCGAAGTCCTGCGAACAGCACACGGCAAGACGACCAATCGGCGCTCCGGCCGAACCGTCCACGTGACTTGCGTTGCCATCAATGGGCCCCCATTCCCGCTGTCCGCCGCCTTAAGGGAAGGCTCGTTAGTGTTCTTGCACAGCAGTGCCGATATACAGGGAAAAGCTCCACGTTGGGGCGAGCCACCGTCAGGCCGGCCGCCGCGACATGCCAATGGGCTGGCTACACGCGAACCAGAACATTCTCGACATCATTGTGATCGGCTGCGCCATCGGCGTCCTCATCTTTGGGCGCCGTTATGCTTTCGCGGACAACCTTCGGCCTGTTGGGCCTGAAAGGCAGGAAGGTGCAGCCGACTTCGCCGAACTCGACCCTTCTGGAACAGCCTCCAACCCAAGCGTCGTGCTGGCGCGTGGCGGATGACCTCTTATTGGCAATTTGCTCTAGCTGGAGTGCAAGTCCTACCCCAAGAAGGGGGGGCAGATGAAGCGACCGAGGTTCACGGAAGAGCACATTATCGCGATATTGAGGGAGCATGAGGCTGGCGCGAAAACGGCCGATCTAGCTCGTAGGCACAGGATCTCTGAAGAGGCTATCTACAACTGGAAAGTCAAATTTGGCGGCATGGACGTTCCTGCGGTCAAGCGATTGAGGGCCTTGGAAGAGGAGAACGTGAAGCTAAAGATGCTTCTGGTGGAGCACATGCTCGGTGTGGCGGCCCTTCGCGAGCTTCTGTCAAAGTAGTGATCAGACCGTCATTTGCAAATTCTCATGACCTGATCTTCATCGTGCGAGCTCGGGCGGCACCCAACGAAAGAGATAAACGTAGTCGAATAACGAACGAGCCGTCTTTGAGATCGACGGCATCAGGCAACTGCGACTTCTGTTCCACAAACGGAGATGATCAAGTGAAAAGCCCCCCTTCTTCCGGACTAACCTGCGGCATTTTCGACCATTTGGACGACGACGGCCGCGATGTCGCACGACAATACGAAGACCGCCTCAAATTGGCGGAGGTGTGTGATTCTCTGGGGTTTTACGCTTATCACCTAGCCGAGCATCACTGCACCCCACATGGCAGAGGGCCGTCACCAAATCTGTTCTTATCGAGCGTCGCGCAGCGCACCCAGAGACTACGCGTTGGTCCGCTGGTCCTGTTGCTCAACCTCTATCATCCTCTGCGCGCGTTCGAAGAGATCTGCATGCTTGACCAATTGAGCGGCGGCAGGCTCGAGCTCGGTATCGGACGTGGCTCTCTGCCGACCGAATGGGGCTATTTCGGCATCAGCGCGGACGCGGCGCCAGAGCGTTATGAGGAAGCCAGCGAAATCCTGAATGCCGCGCTGAAAGGGCATACGCTATCCTATCAGGGGCGATTTTTTGAGCTGAGCGAGATACCGTTGACCATGAGGCCTCATCAGCGTCCGTATCCGCCGACCTGGATCACGAGCAATCGGGCCGAGTCGGTGGAGTGGGCCGCCGCTAATGGCGCCAATCTGGCGTGCCAAGGCCGATCCTCTGCTGTTCGAAACATTACGAACGCGTTCCGCTCGCACCGGGCGCGCATGACAGACGCCGACGATCGCGAGCCGTTTCTTGGTCTGCTCCGCATGGTCGTGATCGCCCAGTCTGACCGAGACGCCCATCTGGCAGCGCAAACCGCATATCAGCGATGGCTCGAGAGCTTTAGATTCGTTTACGAGCTGAACGCCATTCCGACACCACCTACCCTGCCGCTGACCTTCGACGCAGCGCTCGAGAACGAATTGTGCGTCGTCGGAACGCCAGCTTCCGTCCGACAGCTCCTTCTTAATCAGATGGAGGAAGCAGGCGCCAACTACCTACTTTGCCAGCTTGCATTCGGGGACCTTCCGCTGGAAACTTCTCTATACACCGCAACCACAATCAGATCCGAGATCATCGCCAGACAATGACTATCCGATTTTGGCACCTCGGAGAGACAGCGCGTCGCGACCTCCATCCATGACCGGACGGCCCGAAGTCGCTTATCTAGGGCCTCCTGCTTTATTCAGCAGGAGGTCCAAAGACCAATGAGAACTGAATCGCCTCGATCACCATCGTGGTGCCCTCTCGGCCGATGTCGTCGACGGTGACGTGCACCGATTTGGAGAGCGGCTGCATGTCAAGCCAACTCTATTCATATGCCGGCTGGCCGCATGCATCATTCAGGCCGGACGGATCGCGATCGCGATCGCGCGCCCTATCCGCGAGTTGGATGCATCCCATCAATACTTTCGATTTTACCGTTCTTAACCAAATACCCCATAGTCAATCGCCGATTTTCGGAAAGCCTTCTTCTCAAGCCACGTGTGACAATGAACCCAATTTGCTTTGAGCATAGTCGCAGGGCATCTCCAGCCGCGCGTACCTGCATCCGCAACGGAACTTCCCCATCCTGCAACTCGCGGCACGTGCCGCCCGGTTATAGTCGGATGGCGCATCGCAGCGTCCCACACGCAATCTACCGCGTAGCCGCCGACGTAATTGTCGTCATGCTGAAGGCGCTCCAGGAGATTGGCTCTCACGTACTCTTATCGGCTGGGGTCCATGCGTGCGCCGGCTAGACTTCGGATAAGCGAACTGCGCCCCCGGCCAAGGCAAACCGGACTTGTCGCCCTAGACCGCCTGCCTACACCGCCACGCCGCTATCGTGACGGCCCCCGGAAGAGGCCTGGCTGTCAGCTATCTGACCACCTCATATGCACGACATATTTCTCCGGTCACGAGGAGAAAGTGCTGTCGACTTGCGTGAGCAGGCGAGCTTCGCACTATTATTGCGCGCCCCTACGTCATCGTGGTCGGGCATTCTCACTCCGCTCACGCCCTCGGTGCTACTCGGCGCCAGCCGCCTTCACCTGCTTTTTGCAACTTTGCTCCGCGGTCATCTCATTCTATGCGCTACTCGCTACTGACTGCACGCGTGCACGGCCTTCTGCAGCGGCAATTCGTTCTCGTGACGCGCCTGCAGCCCCGCGAAGGGGACAAACGACGCACCTCTTTACCTAGTCTAGCCCTGCTTTTAATTACTCTGGAGCAACACCGTGGAACTCGACCCTTCCAATTCGCGTATACAGGACCTGAAGCACCGCATCGACCTGCAATTGGGCATCGTTGCCGCCCTCATCGGCGAAGAAGGCAACGAATTCGAAGCGGTCAGGCTGCTTAATGCACTCACAAACGAAATGATAAATGCGGAGCTTGCGCTCGGTCAGCTCGGCGATGCGAGGACCAATGGCCACACTGGCGACGGGCAAACAGCGCGAATGTCGGCGGACCGCGGCGTCTATCATCCAGAAGACCTTCAGGTCTTGGGCCGGCTTTTCGATCAAACAGTGGCGGCTTTACCTGAGGCTCTGCGCACTCCTGCCAACCGAATTAGGATCGCCACGCTGATTCTGTCGCGTGCAGCGGAGTGACGTTCGATTCGGTATGCTCCGGCCGTTGAGGACGCGATGAAACGCCATTCATAGCTGGGCCGACGCCGCGCTGCGGTTTTGCGCGCCGACTACCGCAGCAAGCCTCAAGATTGAATCGGCTTATCGTCTCGCGAGAGAGTCACTTAATGCCCATCATAGTGCAACCGTCCCGCATCACCGCGGGCTCCAAAAGGATGCTATCGTCCCGGAGAGGTCACCATCGACTCTCATCTCAGCTGGACTTTTTTTGTATCAAGTACTTCGTATTTATAATGCCTTATATATATGGCAACTAATTTCACAACCATAGCGAATGAATGCGAAGCAACGTATGTGGCGACGCACAGGCATGGTTGTCTCGTCCGGTACGTTTACCTCGATGGTCCGGCGCTTGTGTTGCGGCAGAAGTCTTACATCCCGCAACGCGTGACACTCCACAGTTCCTTGAAGGACAACACCAACCAGATCATCGCAATTGCCCGCATCTCGTCATCGTCTTCTCTACTGCACTCCGCTTGACGCAAAACGTCGCACCACACAGCCATGCGAACGGGTCAAACAACAGAACGACGGCCACGCCGTCGATCCTGTTAGAACGCGAACGCCAACAAACACTGTCCAGACTGCGTCACGCGCTCAGACGATGATCGTACAAAACGGACAATACTGAGGTTCAGACGCTTTGCATTTCGAGGTTACGAATGTGGTGAAAGGTCAGCTCGTCCGCTACCACCGTAGCGTCGACCCTATCTGGCCCGCTCTTCTAATTTCTTGGATTAGCCACCGCCACCCACTGTAAGAAATTCGGGCAATTCAGCAGGAAAACGCGCGATAACGCACGCGCAGGCCCTCAAGTGATACAGCATCATTCGAATTTAACTTGGCACTATGACGTTCGGTCATCCGCGCTTCAATAACCGTGTGTATAAATCTGATTATAGCGTCGAGAGTAGCTCTATGCGCGAGCGCGCCTGCGGACCCGATCTCACGCTTGCTTGATAGGTCACCGGCACTCGGGGCTTCGACAACGCGACTTCCTCGTATTCAAGGTATCGATTGGAGTTTGAGATGGATCAGATCTCATCCGAGCATATGCAGGCGCCAGAGGTTCTCGTGAGCGTCGCATTTGCCAAGGCGTGGCGCTTTGTCGAGAAGGATCCGCTGTTGGCACATAATCACAAGACGGTACTTCATACCCGGTTGCGGGCTTCCCTGGAATGTTCGATAAGGAACGGCGAACGGAATACCTTGCATCTGGCGAACGAGGCGATACGAAGATTACGCGCGGAATTGACCGCCTCGACCAAGCAGCAAGATCGCTCACACTTACGCGGCAAGAACGATCGGCGATGTCACGGCTCTCCGCAATCTTAGGTCGCCGATTTGGCATCCTCGATATATCGTTGTCGAATTATTTCTCCACGACGATTCTGCCCGAACCGCTTCTCAACTAATTCAGCTGGTGCAAAGCGCCAAGCGCTGGGTCCGTCAGCTAAAGGTCAGAGTAAGCGACGACGAGGCAGGATAAGCTCGTTATTCCTTGGCGCGACACTGTGCATATGAAGATTCCATTCATGTCCTTGATTCGAGACGCGCTTGTACAACTTCAGCGTAATTGCCTCGTTAAGCGTTGCTCGCATCCGCAAGGGCGGACAAAATAGCTACTAGAGGTCGGCCAGCCGCACTGAGCTTTTTGGCTCCTCCTCAAGCGCACACAGACCGTGGAGCATCGTGCAGAAGGTTACGATCGGCGGGCTCACCATGCGTGCCTCTTGGATAAGACCATCTTGGTCGGGCTGTGCATGGTGATGGATGCACGCTCGACAATCTGACGCAGCGTTCGATTCGATCCGTTTCTTCCAAAACGATGTTGTGCTGCAGTTACAGCATTTCACGACGATGTTGTTAAGACGCACAGCGCCGGGGGGCATCGAAAGGAACAACACTCGAATGAAGAATTTGCTGATTCTGACTGCATGCATCGGCGCACTCGGTGCGGCCGCTCCCGCATTCAGCGCGGACCTCGCCGCGCAGCCCCTCAACGTCAAAGCGCCTCCGCTGCCGGTTGCTCCCTCAGTTGCCGACTGGACCGGCTACTATATCGGTATCAATGGGGGATGGGCATCGAGCCACAATTGCTGGGATTTCAACGGCGTCACTGCCGAGGGCTGCCATAATTCGGCTGGAGCCACCATCGGTGGCCAGATTGGCTATCGTTGGCAGATTTTCAATACGGTCTATGGCATCGAAGGTCAGGGCAACTGGGCCGATTTCAACGGCTCCAGTGTCAGCACCGCCTTCACGGCAGACGTCATTGGCACCAAGACGGATGCGTTCGGCTTGCTCACCGGTCACATCGGCTACGCGTTCAATGCTGTTCTGTTGTACGCTAAGGGCGGTGCTGCGGTGACCAGCAACACCTATCACATCAATTCAGTGACTACCGGAGCCGGGATTGCCAGGAACGACGATGTGCGTTGGGGTGGTGCGCTAGGCGCAGGGCTCGAAGTCAGCCTCACGCCGAGCTGGTCGGCTGGCGTTGAGTATGACCACTTGTTCATGCAGGGCAGCAGCGTGCTCTTCCCAGGATCCGGCGGCGATCGCGTCAACCAGGACGTCGATCTCATCACGGCACGGCTCAATTACAAGTTCAGCCCGGCGTTTGGCAAATAGTGATATCCGCACGTTTGCGGCGTCGACTCGAGATCCCCGACCGTCGGTCGGGGTTCTTCTTCAAGTTTCCTTTAATCAACAAGCACCCTGCTGGCTTTTTCGAAACACCAGTCGTCCAAGCTGGCTCATAGGCTGGATGAAACCCATCGCCTGCTCCAACACTCGTTGAGGAGCTCCGATCCGACGGGACCAGGGGGTTGCAACCGCTGGCCTCAACGGAAGCGCGAGCAACAATTAGCCGCCGGCGCTTGCTCCTCATTCGAGTGAGAAATTCAAAGAACATTGAGGCGGATCGCGATAGCGACTGCCTGGATCCGGCTGGTCGCGCCCAACTTTCGCATCGCATTTTTGATATGAAAATTGACGGTGTTCACGCTGATTTCCAAGATCACCCCAATTTCCCATGACGATTTTCCTTCCGCCACCCACCGCATGCAAGTGACCTCGCGCTGCGACAGGGCCGCCTTCTTCTCTCCGTCGCTACTGCAGGGACGTGCGATCTCGCCATGGGCGGTATGAAAGAGCGACGCTAATGCGTTAAGATGGCCGATGCGGTCCTGAGGATCAACATCGTCGGATGGAGATGCAAACGACACCACCGATACCCGGCCCAACGGCCCAAACAACGGCACGCTCATACCGTGCTTCAAGCCGGCCTCTCTGGCCTCGTCCAGTACGCGCCTCTCGTCTGGTTGAAGTTGGTAGTGGTTGGCGAGTTGATCCCACAAAAACGGCCGCGACAGCATCGGCGTCCGCCGAACCACGGGATCGATGGTGTGATACTTGCGTTTGAAGTATCGCTCGCACCAATCTGGTGGCCACTTCACGGCCACGGTTGGGGGTGGATATTCCACCAGGCGAAGTGGCTCAACGAAGTTGAGGGCGCCATAAGCAACCTCACCGAACCCCTCTTCGGTGGCGCAGTTTACAAGGAGCTCGAACAGCGCTCTGAGCGAATGCGTCTGTTTTGCGCATTCCGTGAAGCTAAAACGATCCATGATCGGCGGCTGAGGACGCCGATCATAGTCGGTGTCGCTGCGTTCGATTGCGCTTGTTTCAGGCGGAGCCAAGTTGGATTCCATGGCCTGAACTCCCGGGTTTGCTCTACGAGAAGTCTGGAGCGCCCACATGCTGCCTAGACGCCATTTCCGCACTCGGTGTCCGGCCGCGCACTGATTGCTGCGTGATCGTCTCCGTCGAACAGCCGAGGCGCCGCTATTATCCTGTGTCTGAAGCGGAACAACGCGCCGCAACAGTAGCGCCGATGCTCATTCAATGTGATCTACCGGCTCGCCAGTGACGTGCTGGCAATTCAGGAGTCGGCGCAGGGTCGGCCACTTTGATTGGTCCGCGCTCCCGATCTCTGACGCACATGCGGGGCTCGCTGATTTGAGGAAATCCGACTGTCTTAACTGTTCAGCCGACGATACGAACCAAACACCACGACCGGTTGTGGCGTCAGCATAGGTCAGATTGTATCGTGCGAAATCCAGGTCCGGCGCGAATGAAGCTTCGCTGTATTTCAAGGCGGAGCACGAGCAGACTATAGACACTGAGCTTCCTGAACGAGGTAAGCTAGGGCGCGCCGACCCGCTCGCGGGCGCCGGCTTCCAACTGCGTGGTGTCAGCGTCGATGCTCTGCTTGCCGGCGACGGTGATAAGGGTGTCATTGTTCTTCTTGCCCCTCTGGCGAATTCGCATCGGCAGCCCTTAGCCGATCCTGCCCCCCCTCCGCGGCGTCGAGGACGCGTTCGATAAGCAACATGCAGCAGAAGCCCCAAGAGGTAAGAACCTAGCATCAATGCGTGGTCCCTGAGGGGCGTGCAGGTCCGGCGCGAACAAATCGAAGGAGCGAATAGAAGTGGCGTCAACGATGCAACGACAGATACGCGATGTCGCGAGAGATCCCTGACGCAGAGGACACGTTGCATGGTGCATCTCCAGAAGGGAGAGAACTTGGGGTCGGACCAGCAAGTGTCATACCATTTTTTGTGATTACACAATCAACCGTGGAAACAAGGGCTTAGCGAACGGGCGGTTCCCGTACAGGGCACATTGAAGCATTCGTGACATCGGGAGGAAACGCGACATCACCATTTGCGCGAGCCGCGGCATTACTTGATCCTGATCAGAAAGAATGCCGTTCTCGCGACGGCAGCCCCTTCAACGCGTCGGTGTGCCAGGCGCAGCGAACTTCTGGCCGAAAGGACGGAGACCGGCCGATCAGAGATCGACGACAAACGCGGGTTCGATGACCGGCAACTGACCTTGCATGTGTAACGGCTCGCAATGCAACCGTGGACGTCAGGTGAGGCCGGGACTACCGCTTACCCGACATACGTTGTCCATCGACCGGCAGCTGCAAGAGTCATGCGCAGGCCAGTCAACTACCAAACTTGACAATTGATGGAGACGAACGACACATGGCAACCGTCATGCAACTTGGATTGACTATCGGTCCGGCCGCGCATTCTGACTAAACGCGGAATTCAAAGCAACAACCTCGCGGGAAAGACAATTGCACCTCGCCTCGGCAGGGCATTCTTGATGCGGTCCGCAACCAAGGCGAAGAGCGTCGCCAAAACCGGTGAAGTATGTTTTCTCTGGTCCTGGCGATCATCTCACTGCTCTATACGACCGTTGGCCAGGCGGGTGGCACTGCATTCCTGGCGCTAATGGCCTTTGCTGCTCTGCCATCGACAGAGATACGCCCGACGGCGCTTGGTCTCAACATTGTTGTTGCGACTTACTCTACATGGGTCTTCAACCGCAACAAAGTCGTTGATTGGATAATGCTGCGTCCGCTTCTGCTTTCATCGATGCCGGCGGCATTTGCCGGCGGCCTTATGGTGCTCGGAGAAGACATTTATAAGACGCTGACCGGGATCGTCCTTCTGCTGGCAGGAGCCGTGATGATCGTGCGGGGCGGAGGCGGCGCCGATCGCATTCACGAAAATCCGCTTTTGGGAACTGTGAGCATTGGAGCGGCCATTGGCCTAGTTTCCGGCCTGACCGGCGTCGGCGGGGGATTGTTCCTCGCCCCGACGCTTATCGCCCTGAACTGGGCGTCGCCGAAGCAGACCGCCGCGCTGTCGCCCCCTTTTGTTCTGGCTAACTCCACTATCGGCCTCGTTGGAACTCTTCTCGCCGGTCAATTTCCGTCTTCGTATTTCTGGCTTTACGCAGTCGCCGCGCTGGTGGGTGCCGTCGCAGGCACGATGATCGGCCTGAAATGGATGAGCCAGACAACTGCCAGGTTCATTCTCGTGGCGGTTCTATTCGTTGCCGGTATCCAATTGGTTTGCACATGATCGCGCAGCTGAAGCGCGACCAATGAAGGCCTCAACTGCATAATCTTACGAAGATTGATAAACTGTAAGAGCAAGCGTAGAAGCAAGCGCAAAAACAAGCCACATAAAGCGCTGAGGCGGACACAAACGCATCGTCAGATAGCGATCGCGTGTGAGAAGTTGGTCAAACTCGCATCCGGAATTAGAAAAACGTGACACTTGGTTGTGAATTAGTGAGCTGCTTGGCGATGGGACGTCGCCGAGCCAAGGCGCCCCGACGCACTTTGCCGGGGTTGGAAGTGCGCCGGGTCCGCCCCAACATCATCAGTACATCCGTGACGATGCTTGCGGCAATGAGACAAGCAGCGTGGCGGAAATGAGGCCTGTCCATTTTTTTAGGCGTGGCGTCTAAAATGCTTTCTGCGTGGCTCCAAGGGCCTTGAATCTCACGTAGCGTCAAGTTGTATGATCTCGCGCTTGCCGGCCTCATCCAATGAGCAACTTCTTGTCCATGGTATCTCCAGTCCAGCGTCCTGCTCATGGCATTTATCCGAGAGGTGCCGCCTATAGCGACGGAAGGTGAGCGACGATAAGCCTCTCCACCCGGACCTGCGCGGGATGTCGCTTGCCTCGCGGTGATGGGTCGAGATGGTGGATCACATCCACGCTCGCAGCGCAGCCTTCGCCCCCGGATACCTCTCACGCGGTGTCAGTCCCTAGAAGGTCATATCGAGAAGGGAATTCCGATTTCGACTAAGTTCGGACCAGTTGACATAACTCAAAGACACAGGAGGGCGCATCGGTCAGCTTCGCAGCTGTATGAGCATGGGAAGCCAAGCCTTGCACACCACACTCCTGAACAAATATTGCGATGCTCGCCTGCCTTGGTACACCATCTATCCAACTGTACCGGATTTCTCTACGACAATCGGCGCCAGGACTTGTCAGACTTGGTTGAACCGACTGCCGCCCGACGAACCCGTATCGCTCTATCTCCACGTTCCGTTCTGCCGCTCGATCTGCTGGTACTGCGGGTTTCCTACAAGCCTCGCGCGCGGCGAACGGCCGATTCGCAATTACTTGACGTCGCTACGGGAGGAGATTCGTTTGGTTGCGGAGCGACTGCCGCGCGCTTTGCCGGTCAACGACGTGCATTTCGGCGGCGGAACGCCAACCACCATTTCGGCGGTCGATTTTCAAGCTCTGATCGAGCTATTGCGCCGCTACTTTGCCTTCAGCACGTCCGCTAGCATCGCCATCGAGATCGACCCGCGCGCGCTCACGACCGAGATGGCGCAAAGCTTAGGGGCAGCCGGGGTCAGCCGCGCGAGCATTGGTGTGCAAAGCTTCGACCCCAAGGTTCAAAGGGCGGTCAACCGCTTTCAGAGCGAAACGCAGACGGCTTCTGCTGTCGAAAGCCTTCGCCTGCAGGGAATAAGCCGCATCAACTTTGACCTGCTCTTTGGACTGCCGCACCAGACGGTGCAGTCCTGTGTGAACTCAGCAAGGACCGCAGTGGCCATGCGACCCGACCGGCTTGCGGTTTTCGGTTATGCCCATGTGCCCTCCTACATGAAACGTCAGCGCCAGATCGATGAGACGGCACTGCCGGACAATGTTGCCCGCGTCGAGCAAGCTGCAGCCATGGCGAACACACTGGTGTCTGCCGGCTACCGCCAAATCGGGCTCGACCATTTCGCCTTGCCGGACGACGAGCTCACGCTGGCACAAGAAGCTGGACGGCTGCGCCGCAACTCGCTGGGTTATTCGGCTGATACCTGCAAGACCGTGATCGGCCTTGGTCCGTCAGCCATCGGCCGTCTCGGTGACGGCTACGTCCAGAACGCGGCTGATACCGCTACTTATAGCCGGCACATCGGAGCTGGCCGTCTGGCGACATCGAAGGGCTGCTGTCTCACTGAGGAAGATCGGCTGCGGGCTGCAATTATCGAGCGCCTGATGTGCGATCTGGAGGCCGACGTGCCGGCACTCTGTGCTGCCCACGGATTTGATCCGATTGGGTTCCTCGATTCAGCCGACCGCTTGGAAATGCTCACCGAGGACGGCATAGTGGAGATCCAAGACGGCTTCATCCGCGTCAAGCACGAGCACCGCTTTGTCGTGCGCGCTGTCGCTGCCGCATTCGACGCTCATCTCGACCGCACACCCTACTAAGCCACGGATCCGAGCACGGTTTCGATGCAGCAACGCTGCTTGCGGACGAATGATCGAGACAAGCGCCGGAATGCTGTCGGCTGCATTGATGCGGATCACCTCGGCGAGCCTGACCTCGTTGACGACCTTGCGTTCGTAGGCTTCGGCTATCTATCGCAACAAGCCAATTTGCGAAACGTACGGCTGACCTCAGTGAGTGCGGCTAAAGGACTCGGCCACGCCTGTAACAACGTTAACATGTCAAGGCGTGCCCCTCTTCTGTCCTGCGATCACTGGCGCACCTCCGACGGAAACGGGGCCTTGTGGTTTGGACCGCTCTACGCGCATCTCGGCGCGCTTCTTGGCCGGGCTCGAAGCAACTTGTGGGGGCGACGAAGAAATGGGGGAGGGAGCAGAAGTGACAGCTGCTGGATTCTGCAGGGAATCAATTCGCGAAGCCAGCACCGTGATCTGATCTAAGATCCCTTTGAGGTCCTTCCGCTGAGCATCGATGTACCGGTTGAGCTCTGCGATATCCTCGCTCATCTTCTCCTGCGCCCAACGTATCTCGGTCAGGGATATCCTGTCCTGCGCTGACAGGCCCGCCGCCGCATCTGCGAGCCCGGCTGCCGGCGTCTCGACAAACCCTGCGAGGCTGCCGCCAAAATGGGCTGCTGCCGCATACAAGCCGACGAGAACGAGAAACGCCAAACCGCAGCGAATTCGCCCTGACGAGCCGTATAAGAGCGGCCGCAAGTCTGAAGCGGCCGCCTGATCAACCATCTCCATCGTTCCTTGCCCGACTTCCCCGTTTCGATAGACTTCTTGGTTGACGCGAGAGCTCGCGATGCTCACGCATCCCAACGCGCCTCCGACGCCCCAACAATATTATTGAACTCGCCGACCATTTGCTCCCTTGGCTCCAATGAAGCGGGGCGTCTTGATCAAGGTAAAGCGGACACCCTACGGGAAACTCCTGCATTATAGGGCCGGCGGTAGGCGCGAGTTCTCATCTTCCTCGGCCATGGTGCAGCGTTTTCGCATCATTCTGGATAACGTTGCAGATTTTGCGCCCTGCCGACGCCTGATGCGAGCCGGCCGCTAATTCCTTCAAAGTCGGGCTCTCGGCTTTCCGTGCTGCCGAGGCAAGTAACTTCGCGGCCAGGCGCTACGGAAGAGGCGCCACAGCTGGCGCTCGAGCCACCATGCCATTGGAGCGGCAAGTGTCGAGCAAGGCCAACTACCAATCCTGGCAGGTTGATCGAGACGACGGACACATGGCAAGCGTGGCCCACGAACGTTAGGGGATCACAGCTAGGCGCTCGGAATGCACCACAGATTTGTCCGTGCCAATGCAGCGGACGGAATTTGCAGCTTCTCGCCCACAGCCACTAAAGCAGCTCGAAACCTGCTTGCCCCGCTCTTCTGGGCCTCGATCGTGGACGTTGTGACGCGATCGCTGCGCGAACAAATTCCAAGGCTCCGTGGAAATCGCGGTCATCGACGATCGCTTCGTCCTTGGCGGACCACGATACCAGGACAGCTTCACGAACCACTGCTCCGCTTTGGCGGGCATTGCATCCCCGTGGCCGCCACTTCGTCGAGAAGGGCACTTCGAGCAAGATGCTCGGCACGGCCGCAATCCTCTATCTCATGGTGGAGCAAGGTCGAGGTTCGAAATGTCTTGGCAGCTTGGACAGCCGCGGCTCCGCGCGCTCGCGGCCAACGGTTCTCGCTCAGCCAGCAAGCGTTGCTCACTCTCAGCAAATCCGGCCTGACGCACACGCAAGGTGCAGACCAGATCGTGCTCGCGCTTACGGGCGACCAAGTCGCCAAGTCTGGTGAATCTCGCTGGGATAGACGTCCTGCCCATGAGGCGTCGTCCTCTTGTCGTCAGACGCTACGGCTCGGCAGGTCCGTTCTGGACCAGAGAGGCCGACTTTCAATCCATTCGTGGCTCGCAAAACAAGGATGCGAACTAGACTGTGCGTGATTGCTTTGTTGCGGCGACGACGCCTCGGACATCTTTGGCTATCGCAGCATTTGCCTGCATTTTGCGATCAAGAGAGCCGCAACGGCGACTTGCCGTTGCGCTTTCGCTCGCGGCTTGTTTGGTCGGCACGCCCGTTTCGGCACAAACTGCTGAGGAGCCGGTCCCCAAGAGCAACGCTGCGGACCAAGCCACCAAAAGAAGAACGTTAACGTCCCCGGATATGGCTACAAAGCTCCGGATCGGCGTGATCAATCAGCCGATTCGACTTCATGCCTCGGCGTTGGCGTCAGCTCCCAACCTGCCTCTCATAAAGCGCGGCAGCGCCGGTCGAGCTGCTCAGGCGCAAACGCGAAAGACGATCGACCCCTTCGCACGCTTTGATACTTTCCGAGAAAAAGGGATCTGGCTCAACATGCCCGGCCCTGCTGATACAATTGATCAGGACAAGCATGGCGTTAGATCCGTACTGGCAGACGTCGGCATTGGCTATATCGGCTGGACGCACAACACCTTTGCAAACAACCAGCTGCCGAATGCGGCCAGAAGCAGCATCGCCAACCAGCTCTATATGGGGCAGAATCCGACGTTTGCTACGAGTAACTTCGTGATCGTCACTTATGATCTCAGCCGGTTTGGTATTCCCGATGGACAGATTGTCATTGGAGCCGAGCAGCAATACTGGACATGGAAACGACCGGGACCGGATCGAGTAGGATTGAATACATTCGCCTATTATCAAACGTTCCTCGACAGAAAATTCGAACTCAAACTTGGCTATCTCAGAAATGCGAATGAGTTCACCGGTACATTATTCGGAGGAATTTCAGGATCAAACATGTTTGCTCTGTTCCAAGCAGGGATGAGCACCAACGCCGCGCCAACGCCCGCCGCCAACCTGAAGTACAATTTTGATGATCATTTGTACAACAAAGTCTCCGTGCAGCGGTCAATCAGTCCAGATGGTCCCTATGCGCAGATAACCGAAAATCCTTCGGGTTTAAACTGGAGCACAGCCAATGCCGGCATTCTGTTCATTGATGAACTTGGCTACAAGAGCAAGGCCGCTCCTGGCGTTCCCGACACCTGGCTGCGGGCCGGCATTGCTTTGAACAGCAGCCGCTACAGGAATTTGGCAGATCCGGATCAACAAAGGGAGAGCGGGAATAACTTTCATTACATGGCTGCTGACAGGCAGCTCTGGCAGAGTGACGTTGAGGGGACGCCATCTCGTGGCATCTATGGCGGATTCTCCATCATGGGAGCCTCACCTGACCTAAACAGGATCAGCCAGTACTATGAGCTTCGCCTTTATGCAAAGGGACTGTTTGACAGTCGGCCCAGTGATTTGATTGCTCTGGTTGCCAACAACACGACATGGAGCAGGTTTGCAGTGGATGCTGCCTTGATCAAAGGGCAACTTGCGCATCACGATACCACAGCAATCACGGGAACATATACCGCGCATCTCGCTCCGGGGATATATGGAAGCCTCGGACTGTCCTACATTCATAACCCGACAGGCATCACACACATGCCCCAAACAGAGCACGCGCTCAATCTGTTGGTGTCTACGCTGATATTTTTCTAGATCAGCGAGGATGCCACCAATTCTGCTACCAAACTCCCGGTTCGAAACAACTGCGCGCAAAGTTCTGCCGGCGCGCCGGCGAGACGCTGTGAGGAGACGAACCATGGAGCCTGCTATCCCATGATGTAAGAGCCTCCAGACCGGATTTCCGCGACAGCTACTTATCCGCAGGCTGCCCCGGTGGACGTAGGGCGCGGGGGTGAAGTTCCAAGAATGAGCTGAGACAGATAGGGAATGTCGCGCACGGTTCGGCGCACCATTAGCTCGTCGCAGCCCTTAGAATTCCCGCCACGGCCGACTTGGATGTGAGATCCGAGTGCCAACCTCTCAATATGAAAAGCAACTGCTGCAGCTTTTGCTCCATGGAACGATCCGACCGATGATCGTGGAGGCAATTGCCATCTCGGGTCTACGCTCCGATAGCTGGCTGGGCGCCAATGTTCAATTATATGGATGTGGGCGACCGTTATAAAGAAAGGGAAACGAGACGAGCTACACGAGGGTTTACCGATTTAGAGTGCTGCTACCTCACTTCGATCGACTGCCAGGTCGAGCGGTACCTTGCTGGGTGTCCCGTCCGGAAAAAGTGTTTGCAACGCACTGCGAGAATTTTCAATAGCGGCAATAACCAATTCGAGCATGAAGGCTTATGTAGGTTGCGCAGCAGGGCCTCCTTCCCTCGACCTTGCCATCACGAGTAGCCAGCGTCAGCAAACCGACGTCATTGGCGAGCGTTCCCACATCCACCAGACGCTTGCGTCGTCCGCACTCCTGACTGCGGGCGGTCGAAGTGGTTCGAACAGTTGCGCTTACTGAGCAACGGCTTCTAAGGCAAGATGATCGGCGGAGGCTGGACCGCTCAGGCGGTGCCCGTGTCACTACTTCGAATGGATACATCGGCTGTCAAGGGCCGGGCTGTAGAACGCCTCGCGCGAGCTGCCCCGCCCGAGCGCCTGAGATTGCCGTCCGCCTGCGCTCTTCAGCCACGTTCAGGATAGATGCGAACGCGCTGGCGCCCCTCGCTTTCATCCAACTCGCCCCTGTAGCGCACGCCGCGGATCTGGAAATAGGTTGGACGCCCAGCCTGCGGCATGATGCGTTCCCCCTGCAGGACGCGGACAAGGTAAAGCGGAAGCAACCGCTCGCGGTGCTCCCAACCACCGCGGATCAGATACCCAAGGTCCCGTAGATCCTCACGGGGTTGCGCGGCTTGAACGATCTGCGGTGGAAGATGAATCGGTCGGGATGGCGCAGCTTCATCAAGGTAGCTCGGGCGCGGATGATGGATCAGGCGGACATCCGTGCGTCCTCCCGGTCCCAATGTGGCCGAGTAGCGCTCGCCATTGATCATGAACTGGCTTGGCCCGAACTGGCTTGGCAGCAGATTGATGTTGCCGAGGACATCGACCAACACGTCCGAGGCCGCTTGAGAGCCGTGGCGCCAGTCAGAGCCAACGACGGCCCCAATATCCCGCAGTTCCTGGGCGGCCCCGGACGGTCCAGCAAATGACGGCGCTCTGCGAAATTCAGGTGCGGGCGCGGAGCGTGCTTCGTCGAGCAAGTCGTGCGGGGTAGACGGATCCAAATCAACCAAGGGATCCAGACCGCTGTAGATGTTTGATGAGCGAGGCCTCACCGACGATGGCGAGGCGGGTTCCTGCATCTGTTGCCCGAACCAATCCCAGGCTCCTTGGCTTAGACTGGCCGGAGTCGCAGGAAGCCCGTGCGGCAGATTGGGCTGCGGGATCCAATAGGGCGCTTGCACAGGTGCGGCGGGTTGGAGGATCTGCTCGCTGGACCGATCCCAAGCCCCGGCGCTCGGGCTGGCCGATGTTACGGGAAGCTGCTGCGACGAGCTGGCCTGCCAACCGTGATGCGGCACTGGCAGTGATGAGGTGGGTCCGTGGATCTGCTCGCCGAGCCAACCCCAGGCTCCCGCGCTCGGCGTGGATGGCGTTGCCGGGACCTCCTGCGGCGAGTGCGCCTGTCGGGCGCCTTCGGCGACGGGCTGCCCCGCATCCTCGGCAGGGTGCAAGCCGAGGGCCCTGTTCGCCTCGAGCATTTGCTGGTAGCGACCAAGCCTGAGCAAATCAGCTTTGATTTTGCCGTCGTCGGTTTCTTGCCTATACTCCGCGACATCCTGATCCAGCCCGGAGGTGAAGAGCCGGCCGGCGATGGCCTGCTTATCGTGCGTTCGCAGCCATTCACTCAGCCTCGACATTCGGCGGGCCTGCCTGTCGATCGTCTCCGGCTCAATCCTGTGTGTCGCCTTTTCCGCCGCGGCCCACCTGCCGATAAGGGTCGCGTCAGCGCCATGGGGAGCCAAGCGACGGAGATCGGCTGACAAGGTGTTTCCAGCGCCAACCTCACGGAGCTTTTTCAAGGCAGCTTTGATACGCCTTGCGCGGTCCGCTGCATAGGTGTCGACATCCTGGTCGAGCTCAGCTTCCAGCTGGTGATTTTCCACCTCCGGATCTTCCAATTGCGCGTTATTCAGCTCGCGGCGAATTCGATTCGCGATTGATGGCCTGTTGTTTTCATTCAGGCGCGCGCTCAAAATGCGCAGGTCGGCTGCCGCATTTCTGATGGTGCCGTCGGTGAGGTTGCCGGCTGCGGTGCCTTCGGTGCGGTTGCGGACTGCTCTGTGTCTAAACTCTTTGATGAGCGCCTCGTCCTCCGGATCGACCCCGCGCGTCCGGCCCGGTTGTCTGGCGTAATCGACGCGAAAACTCGTCGAGGAAGCATCCGGCTGCTCGGCCTCCCGCGAGGACTTGCTACTCCCTCCAAAGGCTTTGCCAACCCCCGACTTGAAGCGCGACCACAGTCCGCGGCTTTTACCGCTCCCGGCCTGAACCCCAGGCTCCGCGTCCGGCAAGCTGTAGCGCGCGCTGCTGAACAGATCATCGCGCAAACTGGACTGCGGCACTTGGGCCGGAGCATCAAGCTGAAAGCGGGGAATGTCTAAGCTCCGCCGCGCGTCGCCCCGCGCGCTGTTCCTAAAACCTGAGCGTGGCGGCACCCACATCGAACCGCCGAGTTCATCCCGTCGAACTGCCCGCCCCGCTCCTGCGGGAGTCTGGTCCGGCGAACTCGACTTTGCGGAACCCTCATCAGGCGAATCGAGCTGCAAATCTTCCATCTGCCGCTCAAAATCGCATTGCTGGCTTGCGTTGCCCCCTGGCCGTCCCGCTCGCCCCTGTCGGGCGGCGTACGCCTCCATCCAAGCGCCTGAATCGAAGAATGGGTCAACTGGATCCATCCTGCTCTCCTCGTGATGGTGTAGACCCTGCGCAATCCGCACGCTTGCACGGCCGCCAAGCGGCAGCTGTGAAGCGAAGGCAGATTTTGGATTTTTATGGGACCTAGCTTTCGAAAAGCTGACGAGAACAAGAATTCACAACGGGCAATGCCGCTTGCGTTGATCTCTTCTGAAGGGGCAGCAAGGAGCCGGCGAGGCGCGACGGCCGGGCCCTGCCCCAATTTCAGTTGCTGTCGACGGAAGGTCCCAGCGCAAGGACGATCTTGTCCCCACCCTCGGCCCGAGAGCCGCTTAAAAAAGAGAAGACAGCCCGTAAGCGTTTCTCTATTCCGATCTGGAAGGTCCGGCGGATAGCCAATCCGTGGCACCTGCGAAGAACGCTTTCAGCGACCATTTCGCGGCTTCGCCATCGGTCAATTGGTGCGAATAAGGCTCGCGACCTGCGGGATTGGCCCCGACACCGGTGGATTTGTATTCAGCATAGTGGGCCGTCCTCAGCGAATTGGTCTTGCCTGGAGCCCATTCGCGCCAGCCTTCCGCGACCACCGGTGCATCCAACTTCGTCGATAGGAACACCACCGTTGCATAGGGGCGCCAGGGCCGGCCAAGTGCAACATCCCGCGCGGCGGAGTCGGCAGTCAGTCTGCAATGATCGAATACATAGGCACTGTCCTCGTCCGGCGCTGCCTTGCTCTGCGCGGTATAGACGACCGCCTGATTGGCGATACCGTGCAACTCACAATGTCGGAAATAGGCCTTGGCATTGCCGAATATGAAATCGACATGTCCCTCGATATAGCAATCTAGGAAGTACTGTCGCGACATCCGGCCGTTCGGCCCCTTGGCGGCGAACAAGGTGTCTTGTGCGCCGAGCAGGCGGACGCGGCTGATGATGTCCCTGTCTCCAGTAATGGACAGTGCCACGGCCTGCGAAGCAGGATTGGCCGAATTGAGCGCGTAATCGTTTTGGATCGTCAGGTTGTCGAGCCGGAAGTCATCGCCTGAGGCGTCCAGCGTCGCAGAACGGATCGTTCCTCCGACGTTGATCGCGCCGTCGCCGTACACAATGACCGTATCATCCGGCATCCTGCCGGAGCCTTTGATATGAACACCGGATTTGAAGACTTTGACCTTCTCGCGATAGATGCCCGGCGCGATCTGGACATCCCCACCTTGGGCCGGCAATGCGTCGATGGCGGCCTGCACGGAGTGATAGGCTGCCCTCTCGGCATGCGAGACCAAAAGGGGTTGAGCATGGGCTGCCGAGATGCAGAAACATCCGGCCAGAACCGCAGCGAATAGCGCGAAAATCCGCATGTGATCTCACCTGTTATCGGGGCCGCTGCACGCTTGATACAATCGGTACTCTCGCCGCCGCGACCTGGCAGCCGAGTATCGTCAAACAACGTTTCTTCCCGAACCGGAAATCTCGCTCGACGGCCGAAACGTCCGACCGCGGTCACGGCTGTCGGACTCCTGCAATAAGGCGCCCGCGCTATGCCCGCCATTCGCAAGGCAGCGAGTCAAAGCCGTATCAAGGCAGACCTGACCGGTCTTAAGGCTCGGCATCGAGTTGTTGCGCTTACTCGTTACCGTCCTGGAATGCCCTGGCGCACCGCTGCCAATCGCGAGGTATTGGTCCTCTGGCCCGCCCGGGCAGCGGCGGCGACACGTCAGAATGATCGGCTGTCACATTCGCATGTTCGAGCTGCCAAGTCGCGGAATCGGCAAATCGAACATCCTCTAGCGTCACGTCAAGCGCATGGGCCTCGTCAACCCCGCGCATCAGTAGCGCACCATTGTCGCCGCGTACATGGCGCAGAACGATCTGGCGATAGACTGGAATTCTGCTGCCTTGGGCATGTGGATCGTACTTTGTATCGAACGCGACCGGCCATCGGTTCCCACGCAGACACACGTTCTCATAAGTCACGCGCTCGACCAGGCCGCCTCGGCTGGCATCGCTCTTGATGCGCAGGCCGGACGTCGTGCCGTCCAGGGTCAGGTTGCGCACGAGTATGTCGCTGGCGCCAGAGTTCACCTCGCTGCCGATCGACATCCCGTGTCCCCACCCGAAATAGTTATCGGTGATGGAGATATGGCGAGTTGAACCATTATCGCCGGCTTTGATCGCTACGTTATCATCTCCAGTGCGGATGAAGCTGTGGGTGATGGTCACATCCTGGCTGGCGCCTGGGTCGATGCCGTCGGTATTGCGGGCATCGGCCGGTGTATCGATCGTCAGACCCCAGACCGTAGCACCTTCGACTCGGTTCATCGCGACATGGAAATTGGGTGCATTGCGTAAGGTTACACCAGAAAGCGTGATGTCCTGCGCATGATCGATCTGGATCAACCGCGGAGCGTTCTGACCACCGCCCTCGGCTTGCGCGCGGCGGGCCAGCTGCCACCAGGTTTCGGCGCTGCCGACCATCGGCGCACCGCCCTGACCATCGATGATGCCGTCGCCATAAATACCTCCGCCGCGCGTTTTGGAGAAGCTGATCAACGGCCGGCAACCGTCGCCCTTACCTGCGATGCGGCCACACTGTCCGCGGCCCTTGTCGTACGCAGCTGGCTCGGGAATAGCCAAAAGTGTTGCACCGCGTCCAATCCACAAGGTTACGCCCGATTTCATCTCGAGTGGATGCGACCGGAACTCGCCACGTCCGAGATAGACCGCAGCACCGGCGGGGCAATGGTCGATGGCATCCTGTAGTCTGGCCGTATCGTTGCTGCCAGACGGCAGTGGGCGGTCGCAGACCGTATGAGGTGCAACGGGCTCGGCGACAATGCGCCGATCTTGCGCTTTTGCGCTGGGGCAGACAACCATGGTGGCAACGATGGACATCAGCGTCCATCCGCGAAAATGCTTTGTCATTAACCTCATCTCTTTGCCGCGAGCATCCTCGCCGCTTCGTTGTCCTGAGCTGAGCGCTGACCAACCAGCCGCAGCTCGCCTCACAGGCCAACGCAAGATGACATTTATAAGACGCAAAAAAGACCTCGGCTTGCGAGTTCGCGCGATGAAGAATGAGCGTTCCGCAAGAGGTCACACCTTGTGACGGCGCGCACCTGAGCGGCAGGTACAGCTGTTGCTGCGAGGGCGCATCTTCAATTGGCGTGCGACACTCGGTTCGAGGCGGTCCACCCTTGCACGGCCGGCACACCGACGGCGTAGAGATGGTGAACGGCTCTGATTATCTTAATCCACGCCAATTCCGGATTTATTGTTTTCTGTTCCCTCTAGGCGGAGGTTGCTCACCGGGGCGGCAATTCAGATGTGGCATGCATTGTGATTGATCTTGCGAGGGAGCGCGTGGTCCACAATTGATGGCTGAGCGCGCGAGAACGGTAACCCAACGCAAACACTCTAATAATGATCAGGCGGGAACAGATGACACAAGGTTCACAAGCGACGATCATTGGCGCCGGACGCGTCGGGTTAAAGCTAGCCGAACTTCTCGCAACGTCTGGCGGACGAGTACGCTTCGTGGATCACAGGCCGGTGGCTTGAATAGATCAGAACCTGATCGTGAGCGATGCGATCCACCTGACGCTGGAGGCCAAATCCGCTATCGCGGAGTCCGATATTGTCGTTCTTTCTTTGCCGTTCACGGTAGCAGGAGCCGCGTTCGGATCCGCCTGTCGACGGCTCAAAGGCGACGCATTATTGATCGAGACGCTTTCAGTCAAGACGAGACCGGCCTCATGGGGGGTCAACTTGCCGCGCGAGGTGGAATATCTTGGACTCAATCCACTGTTTAGCCCGGAGCTCGGTTGGGCAAATCGTCCGGTCGCGGTGATCGCGTATCGATCAGGGCCGCGGCTCGAAGTCTTTCTGCAGCTTTTACGACGCACGAATGCGAGCCTTGTCGCGCTCGATGCTGAAGCTCACGATAGACTTCTTGCGCAGCGTCAGCTGGCTGCGCATGCGCTGCTCCTGGCGCTCGTGAGCATCCTTCGCGACGAGAACACTGAATTTCCGCTTGAGGTCGGTCCACCTCCTTATCACCTTCTTCTGGCGGGAGTCGGGCGCATGTTGAGCGGCGCCCCCGAGACGTTTGCTGAAATCCAGACGGAGAATCCTTTTGCGGCGACAGTCCGCTTGCGTCTGATCGCGGCACTCGAGAGGCTAAGCGGGGGCGGCCAGGAAGTCCTAGATCAGCTTCGCTGTGAGTGGAGCGATCTCGCGCCACGTCTCAAACCGGCCGCCGAGACCTGCGCGCGCCTATTTGCGTGCCCGATTTTCCCTCTAGAGATGGGCGAATACGGGTATCGCTCCGGCGAATGCCGCCTTGCGCGGTGTGATCGAGATTAAGACATAGGCGTATGGCTGTCGCTGCGACAGGGCAAGAAATCTCGATTCCCGGGCAACTCGGCCGCGTAGCCTTCTCTTTTCGCTTCCCGAGCGCTTCCCGGCCAGGTCGATCTCCAAGCGATCCGCAAAGTTCGCCGGCAGGATGTAGCTGGCGTCGGCCTGCGCGGCGAATTTACCTGCACGGTCGCCCGTGGCGTACCACTGCTGACCGGGATTTCGGTTAGGTGTCTTACCGCCGAGCGAACCTTCACAGTAGATTTCTGCACCCTATTGCCTTACGTTTATCAAGCCGCGAAGCATTGGTTGTGCGATGTCTCCACGTGTCTAGCGCGCAGCCGATCCCTTAGCGTCGCGTCCAACCCATAGAGATACGCCCGCTTTCATCTTGGGTGAATTCGACTACCGGAACGCGCCACGCCCGCGATTGACCGCAGTAGCAGTACCGACATCATACTTCTCGATTGAAGTCGCACTCAGATAAACTTCCGCCTACCCACAGACCGCCCTTGGTGGTGCCTCGCTAAATCGTTCGGCTGTACCGCTACACTTCCCGACCGGAGTCCCGCTTCCCCCTCTCCATGTGCAAGGCGCTCCAAATCCTGAGGGCTCGCGGTGTGAGGCTGGCACCGGCAAGTTGTTTCCAGGACTTCCGCACCTCGATCCAGCGGCTTTTTCGAGCGGGCAAGGCATCAAGCATTTTTTTAGCAATCGGAGCCAGGTGCGCAGTTTCGGAGTTCGGGTCCCGCTTCGCATCTTCAAGGATTTTAAAAGCGGCCCTTTCGGACCGCGTCCAACCCGACTCAGTGAACCTGCTCTCCGCGAAATACTCAAAACACGTGCGGAATGTCAAAGCGCGGCCAATGACCGTATGGTTTGGTAGGCCCGCTTGGCTCAGCCACCGCCGGAGATGCCCACACCGCTCTTGGCTGCCATTTTCGGGAGGACCGCGAAATTCCAAGACCAAAAGCATCGCCATGCCAGCGATTTCGCGTCGTATCTCTTCATCCTGCTTTTCGAACCAATCCCGGATTACCTGTAATGGCGTCGCCGGCGGCTTCACGACCGGTACCGCAGCGGTGCGGTGGAAGGAGACCACGTTTTCCAGCGGGGGCATGCGCGGCCATGGCCTTCCATCTGCGTCCCACAAGACCCACCGCGCTGCAATCTTTTTTGCCTCTTCAGGAGACCTGGTTCGCCAAAGCTCCTTGAGCGCCTCATTAACGTAATGTGAGACGTCAGCTTTCAGGCCGCATGTACGTGCTATTGCTGCGCGGCGTCCGGCGTCAATGAGCCGCGCCGCGAAGTTGTTCTCTGCGTTCATTGGCCGAGGCCCTTCATGTCCTTCCTGGCGCGCCCCGCTATTGGCTCTTCGGCGGCGTGATACGAGCCCGCGGGAATCTACACCCAGCAGGCGCCGTCTTCCGCCTAAGTTCCAGGGATCACCAACTTCAGTGGCCAGCCATGGCCTCAACTTGCGAACGTGGCCGTGCCCACGTGAGGGCGCCCTGTGCATTCCGAGGGTCTGCATTCTTCGTGCCACAGTAACAGTCCGCGATTCGTATTCGTTGGTTATGTTTTGTTTGCTTTGCGACTCGGGCCCGTCTTGTTTCATTCCACTCATGGACCATCCGTGGCAACTTCATGTTGCTGCCGAGAGGTCATCGATTGCGCAAGCGTTTTTCAGCAAGTTCAGACCCGGATAAAGGATCCGAGCCGGCGTCATCGACGGTACATGCAACCAAAGCCTCGTGTTGCGTGGGGGAGCATGCTTTCTCCCGGTTCGCTCTGCCGGAGGATGCCGCAGATACCCCGGCATCCTCAGGCAGAGTAATCCGTTTTTTCGAGGCAGAGCCCTCTCCTGGCACGCCGGATGGCGATCATTTCAAAGTACTTTCCTCGCTCATTGAGAATAGGAGGACGGACATCTCTCCACAGCACACGGCGATCCGGTGGACGTCCTCCATTTTGCGATTGAGTCTATGGACAACTCTCAAGCCGCACTCGGCAATCCTGTAGGGTGCAATCGCGCGTCTGATCTACCGAACCGAAGACGACCTCTAACGCTGGAACTGATCCGCACCAATAGCAAGGAGTGGAACGTTCTAATTGACCCCCTGATGGCTCAATACGAATTGGTGGGTACAAGCCTAAATTCTGAAGGCCCGCTTACGCGGGCCCTTCATCATTCCCGTACGCCTTCGAAATATACGTGAGGTCACGCGCGATATGCCACCGGCTCAACTTGGTTCGCCGACCGCAATCGTTCCCAAAACGAAGGGTCCCGCCGGATACGAGGGCCCATACAGAACTTGGAGGAGGAGAAGTCTCCAAGCCCTATGTTGGCGACTGCAAACCTGAAGACGATGCCCATTGATCGATGTCAGCTGCGATCTCCGCCCTCCGCGCACGCTTCAGCAGCTGGTCGCGCTCGACGCCTGGCGGAAGCTGCGCTGCCTTGTGAAAAACGTCGTCGGCAAACGCATTGAGCCGATCCTGCAGCGATGTGGTTTGTTTCGCCCGATTTCTGCTTTTCTTCATAACGCGCTCCGTATTTGTTCGGGAGCGTTGAGGCTCACCGTTGCGAGGAGCGTATGAAGTTATAATGATCATTTCCACAACCTAGGTTACGACCGCGATATTCCTTTGGAGAACTCGCGCGAAGAAGAGTTCGGAGGTCATGTCCGCGGCATTCGATTTCCGCCTGTAACAATAAGCTCAACCCGGATCGCTTTGGGTTTCTTGAGCGGCTTACTCAATTTACTTTTTGGACTAATTACACTGTCCAGCGCCTTGCGGATCTTGCTCGACGTCGTCCGATTTAGACCGGTCGCGACTTTGCCCACGTGGACCGGTTCTTTGCCCTCCCGTTTTCTGGGATTGGTCGCGGCAAGCTCGTGGCTTTTGATAAAATCCGATAACCAGAAACTCGCCCCCATCCTCACCTTCAGCCAGGTTTCGTTGCGGTCGGAGCGGTGCGGCGCGTCCATCTTCGTAGATAATGTCCTCGCATTGAGCTTCGCCGCGTGTTCGAACAGCTTCTGTCCATCATCCTCGACATCTCACTGAAAAGAAACCGGCGGTTCGAGCTGGCAGGTGTCGAAGAGCCCTTGCAACATGGCCTTGCGCTCGATTGCGGCGACTTGTCATAGGCGTGCAGCCTCGGGAGGTCGAAGGCGTAGTAAAGCAAACGATCCTGGCTATACCCCGGGCGAGTTCGGCCTGCGATTCGGATCGCCGAACCGCTATCCGCCGAGAGCAATGGCGGTCTCCTCGGGACTTACTCCACCAGCGAACGCGCTACCGGAGGGCACTGGTGGCACAATGTGTCCAAAGCCTCGCGCGACAGCCACGACTATCGGGTCAACGCCGAGGAGTCGTTCTCCACGAGCTGGGACCAGGCCGACGGTTACATCGTGCAGACGCGCACGCCGCGCGCCAAGGACCGGGCCGAGTATCTCGACGATCTGTTCGGACGTCCAGGTAGCGGCCCTTGGCACCGTGTAGGGGTGCAACTCGTTTGCATTTACCCTGAACGTGATATCCTGATTGACGGCAACGTCGCCCTTGGTGAACAGGTGCAGCTCGTGCTCGGCTGCGAACGCCTGTGGCGTCTGCTCGGTAAGAACGATGTCGCGATTGAGCAGGACAAGCCGTGCCCTGAAATCCTTTTCGGGCTTGAACTCGGGATTGGCCGAAGGATCGAAGGGCTCGACGAAGGCGACCTGCGTGACGGGGATCAGTTTTCTTCCGACGCGGCGATTGGCACTATATACGAGCCTCAAATTGTAGAGACCTAACGATATACGCAGAAGGAGGTCGTCATCCAGTAGGGACAGAAATTCAACTGACCATCGGCCACGTTTCGTTGGACTATGCGAAAAATGACATCGGCTACGACTATGGTTTCCTGTTTCAGGATGGCGATCTCACTCGATGTCGGTCAGACGCCATCGACTCGACTATGACCACTATCAGAACATTCCAGAAGAGGAGCGCGATCTCGCCGCGCATGAAGCCGCGTTCGTAACGCCGCTCAAGCGCGTACTCCCAAGGCTTCAGCTACTCGGATAGCCGATTTAGCTGTCGAGAAGCTGACGCGCCCCCTTACTGCTAGGTGCGGCTCATGTAAGCGTGCTCCTATAGCGAACGGCATCAAAAAAACGAACAATAAAAGCAGCGGCATTTCCAGATCTCGCTCTTTGATGATCTAGAATTGCATCGCTTCCAGTGCCGCCGCTATAATGATTTGGTATGCTGGACGCCAACAGAGGCCATCCCCGCAAAAGTCCGCTCTGTCACGTGGAGGGAACAGCGACCAAGCATGAACTTGGTCAAGTTTCCGTTCCTGTCATTGCCTGTTTGCCAGGAGCGCCGGCCTGCGTGATCAGGCCTTTGCCCAGATACGACCGTTGTCCTCTACGCCTGCCTGGATTGACCTTGCGACTTCGCGTACCAATTTTGTTCATGCGGCACCAAAAGTGTGACCCGCTGGGCTTTCGAAACGCACAACGGCTCGTCATTGGACGACGTGCTGCACCGGAATGACCACAAGTCAGGTTTCCGTCAGATCCGATGTGTATGTCCATCACCGCGAGCCTGACACTTCCCCGATGGCTCGCCTGGCAAACTCGACACAGGAAATGATATGGCTGTACTCCGCGGCGCGAACACCAACGACCATATAGTTGGGACTGCTGATAGGGACTTTATTCGGGGTCTGGGCGGGAACGATTTGATCTCCGGCGGTGGAGGCGATGATGAGCTAGAAGGCAATCAGGGAGCCGATACACTCTATGGTGGTGCAGGCGACGATTTTCTGTACGGCGGTCAGGGCAACGATGTTCTGTTCGGCAATCAGGGCGACGACAACTTCATGTTCACGAGTGGGAGCGGCAATGATTTTGTGATGGACTTCAGGGTGGGAGATAAACTGAATATCGAGGACGGGATCAATCACAGCGGTATTCATACGCTTGCCGATCTTGCCAGTCACATCAAGGCGGCTGGCCCTGATACCACGGTCGTTGACCTCGGAGAGGGCAATTCAATCACGCTCTCACATGTGAATGCCGACGATGTTCAACATCACCCGGACAATTATTTCTCAATCATGCATATCACCGATCAGCCCATCTGATCCTCGCGGCTGTCCGTGTCGGCCGAACATGGCGCACCGGGCAACCGCGTTCGCGTTGGCACACCGTCCGCCGGCGACGACCGCCATCGCCCTCGGCAGACGGTCAAACATTTCCCAATGAGCAGAGACATGGCGATCCTTCCGGGGCCGCGATTCCGGTCTACAGCATAGGTGGAGCGACTGGAAACTGTTTGAAGGCTTCAACGGTCACAAGGTCATCTCACTGCTCCGCACCTCGAAGACCACAGACACGGTGGACATCAAGAGCGTTCTAGAGCGGATCAAGTCGAAGGGCTACTTTGGCGACATAAGGTTGGTAGTGTCCAATACGGTGTCGAGATTACTTCTTCGCCAGGAGGAATGAACTTCAATTTCGACAACTGGGCGGCGACCTCGAAGTGAATATCCACAGGGTGAGCTGGCCTGCAGTCATGCCATTGAGCCGCGCCGACAGACGGGCTCGGCTTGCCGCTTACTGTTGAAAGGTCCGACTCCAGTGACACAGCGACCAGAGATCGCACCGCTTGGCGACACTTACAAAAGAAGAGCCGCTTGCGTTGCCGCAAGCGACCCAAGTCTAGGGAGGAACGCCCAAGGAGGGCAGCGATAGCGGGGCGCTACCGCGCATCCTGAAAATAAGACCGTCGCATCGGCGGCTCAATTGAACGTAGGGAAAGCTCAGGTATCTAAAGGGGGCATGGAATGATACGAAGGTATATGGTGTCCGCTGGTGAAGCCGACCACTTCCGCACCAGGCGTGGGCTGTCATTGCCGATGCATCACATCGAGCAATGGCAAGAACTTGGTCACCGAGCCGTGGCTGACTTGCCTTGCATTATTCAATCTACATCGGTGAGAAATTCGCGATGAACTTGCCCTTGGACTTAATCCCGTTGCCTCCCGCACGACAGCCAAGGCCGAGGCTGTGCTTATCCTCGTCGGTCAAAGAGCTTGCTGGACGAATGGTGTGGAATGATGCCATCGGGAGGTGACGACCAACCGATTCCTAACCGGGGCCGCCTCCTTCACCTAGGCCATAGCAACATGGACCCATAGTCGCCGAGCGCGCCGCCAGATCGGGCCGTCGTCAAGATCAAGCTGATTGTACATCCATCGGAGATCAACTCGCTTCAGGCCCCAGCGCGACCGCAAGGTGTTTCTTGCCAAGCCGGGCGGCCCAAGCAGCAGCACGTTTCGTCGTCGGCGGCGGTCAATTGGCGTCGTTTGACCTCCTGAGCGTCGACCGCAATTACGTCATCGTGCTCAACGGGGACAAATTCCTTGACGCTGGTACAACCTGTAAATCGACGTCACACCGATGACAATCGGGAGGGGAAAAGCGGCATAGAAATACGCGCGGCGAGTCATTGCCCCGAAAATGGGACATCTGATACGGAACGGCCAGAGACGACAAGTGAGTGACTACATAGGCTTCCAGAGTTACTTGTATAAAGACCCCGCCGACCTGCTGCCCGACGAGGGCGCGCGGCATCGTTTTGAGGCGATCGTGAATCGTGCAGCGGATGCGCGCTCAATGTGGTTTCCGGTTGAGGAGCAGATGCGCGCAACTCGTGCCGAGCTTCATCGCGTCGAGACACACCGGCAACGGCTGATACTGGCCCGCAGCGCCGACCCCGGCGCGGACAAGGAGGACAAGCAAATTCTTGACCTCGACAAGCAAGCCAGCGAACTGACCGAAAAGTTGCGTCGCCTCATCGCTCGAGAGGCGACCGCTGCGGCCCGCATGCGGAACTGCGAGATCTTGGCATCTCGCTGCCGGGCCTTTCTGGCTCACGGTGGTCTGCCCTCGCGCGCGCGCCTTGCCTCCGTCTCTCCAATCGCGC